>JBBRUG010000209.1:0-10397 GCA_038247995.1 Chloroflexales bacterium
AGGGGGCCGGGGGGATGCGGGGAATAGTGCATCAGAACGCGATCCGGTAAAAAACCTACCCCCAAAAGCACCCCCAACCCCCTTCGGCTACGCTCAGAGCAGGCCGCTCCCTGAGCGGGAGCGGGGCTTCCGACAGCATCAGGACGCCCGAATCTGCGGCGGCTCCCCCTGCTCCACGTGAGGGAGCAGGGGGCTGGGGGGATGCGGGGAATAGCGCATTGGGACGCGATCCTGTAAAAACCCTACACCTGAGAGCAACCCTCTTCTCCGGCGGTCGGCGCAGCCTGTTGCGTAACCTCGTGCAGGATGGCCCGGCAACGGTGCCGCAACTTGCCCGCCTGCGCGCAGTTTCGCGCCAGTTCATCCAACGCCCGATCAATGAACTCGTGCGCGGCCATGCCCAACTTGAGGATGAAACGCTAAAGCGGTAAAACGGTAAAACGCTCCGCTCTCCGCTCTCGGTTCTAGCGCTCTCCGCTCTCGGTTCTAGCGCTTTCGGTTCTCCGCTCTCCGCGCTCCGCTCCCCCGCTTCTTCCGTCAAGAGACCGATCCGCTGCAACAACGAACCAGGCTATGCTGAAGCCAGTGTCGGATTGGCTTGTGCCCCGGCGCATCCCGCTCAGGGAGTGCGCAGGGGTTATTCGGCGTGCCTTGATGCATGCCGCTGGAGCGCCACTGCATGCGGCTCTATCTCGCGATCGCCCGGCGGGCTTTTCAGCGCGCCACCACCTACCGCAGCGCTTACATTGCCGGGATCATCACCAATGCCTTCTTCGGCGCACTGATCAGCTTCGTGTACATTGCGGTCTATGCCGATCGCGACGAAGTGGCGGGGCTAACCCTGAACGATGCGATCAGCTATGTGTGGGCCACCCAGAGCCTGATCTCGATTGGTGCAGCGTGGATTACCTCAGTTGAAATGACACAGTCGATCCGCAGCGGCGACGTAATCACCGACCTGATGCGACCCTGGAGTTTCTTGCTCTACTGGTTGAGCCGTTCGCTCGGCGAGCGGTTGTTCAACTTGCTCGTGCGTGGCTCGCTGACCTACCTGATCGGAGTGCTCTATTTTGGGGCGCGCCTGCCCAATCCCGCCGATCTGCTGGCCTTCCTGCCTGCCGTCATTCTGGCGATGCTGGTCTCTTTCGCGATTAGCTTTTGCGTCAACCTCACCTCATTTTGGCTGCTCGACAACTCGGGTGTTATCTTGCTGATGAATGTGATTATTCAGTTCTTTTCCGGCTTCCTGATGCCGATTGTCTTCTTCCCGCCCTTGCTCCAAACGATCGCCCGCGCCCTGCCCTTTCAGGCGATGGCCGGCCTGCCAACCCAGATCCTCCTGGGCCAGTTGCCGCCCGAACAGGTTGGGCCAACCTTGCTGCTGCAACTCGGCTGGGCTGTGGCGCTGATCGCCTTTAGCGTGCTGCTGCAACATACCGCGCTGCGCAAAGTTGTGGTTCAGGGCGGGTGAGTCAAGGCAAAAGGCAAAATGATGGCTACGATGCGGCGGATGGCTTCAACCCGAACCCCGGCGACGAGCAACCGCGCCGCGTCCTTCAGGGCGCGGCGGCAAGCACAAGGGAGGAACTGATGGTGCGCCTGTATGTTCGCCTGATTGGGGCGCGGGTGCGCTCGCAGATGCAGTATCGCGTGTCGTTTGTGCTTGAATTGTTTGGTTTCCTGTTGATCACCGGGCTGGAGTTTGCGCTGATCGCGCTGCTAGTGGCCCGCTTCGGCAGTGTCGCCGGCTGGGGCCTGGCCGAATTGGCCCTGCTCTATGGGCTAACCTCATTCGCCTTCAGCCTCGCCGAGATGATCGGTCGCGGCTTTGATGCGCCCTTCGAGCGCATGATCCAGCAGGGCGGCTTTGATGGCGTGCTTACGCGCCCGCTCGCTGCCTTTTTCCAGATCCTCACCGCCGACTTTCAGTTGCGCCGTCTGGGGCGCACCCTTCAGGCCGCCTTGATCATGGCCTACGCCGTGAGCCAACTGACGATCAGTTGGACGCCCGACCGGCTCCTGCTCGTGCCGATCACGATCCTCGCCGGCACGCTGATCTACCTGGCATTGCTGGTGATCGGGGCTACGCTGACCTTCTGGACGATCCGCACGCCCGAGGTGATCAACGTCTTCACTTTTGGTGGCGAGCAGATGACAAGTTATCCACTCAGTATCTATCAGGAGTGGCTGCGGGCGATTTTCCTGTTTCTCGTGCCGGTGGGTTTCAGCAACTACCCGGCGGCGCTCTACTTGCTCGACCGCAGCGATCCGTCCGGCCTGCCGGCCTGGAGCGCCTGGTTTGCGCCGCTGGTGGCCGTGATCTTCTTTGGTGTGGCACTGGCATTCTGGCGCATCGGCGTGAGCAAGTACGCCTCGACGGGAACCTGATCACTGAGCCGAACGGGTGCGCTGCTGCTGGAACTGAGCCGGGTGGCTTGCTGCGCTCGCGCCATGCTTGGAGCGGCAGCACTGGTACTGCCCGGCGGAAGTCTCGGCCTGGGAGCGACGAAAGACGCAGGACGAAGGACGGGCACGGTGCGGCTTTGGTCGTTCGTCCTGCGTCCCACACCGCCCAGGAATTTCGGCCGAGCGCACTGATTCAGCCGGTCGTTAGAGGTGCAGACAGCAGCCGATCCGGCTTGCCTGCGCCAAGTACATGTTGTGGAATGAGCAGCGGTTGATGCGCAATAGTTTGTTAAGGGGGTTCAATGCCACTGATTGAAGTTCACGATCTGCGAAAAGCTTTTACCCTTCCGGTACGTAAAGCCGGCCCGCTCGGCGCCTTGCGGACGTTGTTCGCCCGTGAGTACCGCACCATAACGGCAGTTGAAGGGGTAAGTTTTAGTGTCGAGGCCGGGGCGATGGTAGGTTACCTCGGGCCGAACGGCGCCGGCAAGTCGACGACGTTGAAGATGCTCACGGGCATTCTTACGCCTTCGGGTGGGCAGATTACCGTGGGCGGGCTCACGCCGCATCGTCAGCGGGTGGCCCATGTGCGCCGGATCGGCGTTGTGTTTGGCCAACGCACCCAGCTCTGGTGGGATCTGCCGACAATCGAGTCGTTCGAACTACTGCGCCATATCTACAAGATCCCGCTTGAGCGCTACCAGGCGAACCTGCGTCGCTTTACCGATCTGCTGGAATTGGGGCCGTTTCTCGACACGCCGGTGCGCCAGCTCTCGCTCGGCCAGCGCATGCGCGCCGATCTGGCGGCGGCCTTGCTCCACGACCCGACGATCCTCTTCCTCGACGAGCCAACGATTGGCCTCGACGTGGTAGCCCGCGAGCGGATCCGCGGCTTCCTCACAGAGATCAACCGCGAACGCGGCGTGACACTGATTCTTACTACTCACGATCTCGCCGATATTACCCGGCTCTGCCCGCGGGTCATTCTGATCGATCACGGCCGGGTGATCTACGACGGCGCGCTTGAAGCGCTGCGCACGCGCTTCGGGCGTTGGCGTACCCTTGTCGTCGATCTGGTCGATCCAACGCAGCAACCACACGTCGAACACGCCGAGCTTGTGCGTCAGGAAGGGCCGCGGGCCTGGTTGCGCTTCGACCGCAATGCGACAACCGCCGCCGCGCTGATTGCGGCTGTGGCCGCCGCCTATCCGGTGCGCGATTTGACGCTTGAGGAGCCCGAGATCGAGGCGATTGTGCGAGGCATCTATGAGGGCGGTGTTGGCGTAGGTGCGTTGCAACTTGCCTGATCGTGGGGGACACGCAAAGAGCGCCTGTGGTATACTCAAACTGTACGCAAAATGGCTCGCTCGGCGCGAAACCATTTACGTACAGCGAAACGTAGCCATCGTCAGTGTTCACTTCAGTTCTTTGCTCTGTGCCATGCATACTGAAGCCTGAGCACTGACGTTTTAATTTACGACGAACTACTATGTCATTTATGTTGGTCCTCGCGGCCCTGCGTGGGATCGGGTTTGCTGTCTGGTTTGTTCTGCGACCGACGCTCGGTTGGTTGCTGATCGTGCTGGGGCTGATCGGTATGCCAATGCCGATCGTGAATGGCACGATCTTTCTCGTGCTGGGGCTGATCCTTGTTGGGCCGCGCAATAAAGTGGTCCGTTGGAGCCGCGTGCAGATCAAACTGTTGCTCGACAGGTGGGCAGCAATGGTTCATCCGCTGCTTGGTTTCAGTGGGCGCATGGCGCGTAACTCGGCGCGTCAGGTTTCGCGCCAGAATCGGCGCTTGCGCTGGTGGTGGATGGAGCGGGAGCGGACGAAGCGGGCCTTGCAGGCGCCTCAGGAGGGTTCAGGGCTCAGGGATCAGAATTCAGAAGATCTGCATACCACCCGCAAGATGATTAATCTACGGGCGGATCACGAGCCGCCCCAGCCTCAAGCAACACTCCATGAACCTGCGCACCGATCTGACTGATCGTACCGAACGCGCTGCCCATCTTGCCGAAGCATTAGCGGGCTTGTACCGTGGCGCGCCGGAGCCTGCGCCGACGTTGGGTGGGCGCCGGGCGGCATTGGCACGGTTGGCCGCCTTCGATCCGCGTGACTACAACCGTACCCGCAACGATGTACTGCATCGCGGTGTTTCGGCGCTCTCGATGTACCTCCGTCATGGCGTATTGGGCCTGGCGGAAGTGCGCGATTATGTGCTCAACCGTTTCGGCAACGGGCCGGGCGTGCTCAAGTTTGTGAACGAGCTAGGCTGGCGCGCCTTCTGGCAGACAGTGTATGCGGCCATTGGTGAGCGCATTCACCAGGATGTCGAGGCGCCCAAGCATCAGATGCCGCGTCGGCGCGGCTTGCCCGATGATGTGGCCAATGCGGAAACGGGCCTGCTGTGCATCGATGAGTCGTTGCGCGAACTCTTTACCACCGGCTACATGCATAACCACGCCCGGATGTGGGTTGCTGCGTACCTCCAGCATTGGCGTGGCGTCGATTGGCGCGACGGCGCTGAACTGTTCTACCAACACCTGCTCGACGGCGATCCGGCTTCGAACAACCTCTCGTGGCAGTGGGTCGGCAGTACGTTCAGCCACAAGCCCTACTTTTTTAATCGCCAGAATGTCGAACGGTTTAGCGGCAACGCCTTCTGTGCACGCTGTCCGCTTGCCGGCGGCGGTTGCCCCTTCGACGCAAGCTATGCGGCTCTAGCGCAGCAGCTTTTTGGTGTATCATTGGCTGAACTGGAAGGCGTAGCAAACAAGCCGCGCAAGAAAACCGGGGAACCGGGGAACTAAGCAATCAACGCCACACGCCATAGGACACGACACGCATGCCGACTGCCATCGTCTGGCTCCACGGCGACAGCCTGAGCCCAACTGATCCGGCGCTGGTGGCGAACCCTGATGCGCCCGCGCTGTTCGTTTTTGACGAGCAGTTGCTCGCGGCGGCCCAACTTAGCTTCAAGCGGCTCATGTTTCTCTACGAGAGCGCGCTGGAGGCGCTTGCGGGCCGTCCGGGTGAGATCCGCCGCGGCGTACTGGTGGCCGAGTTGTTGGCTTTTGCTAGCGAGCACGGTGCGCGCGAGATCCACGTTACAGCCTCCGTTGCGCCGCGCTTCCGGCGTTACGTTGCTGAACTGGGCGACAGATCGCAGGTGGTAGTCCACGAGCCGCAGCCGCTCGTTAGCCGGCCGCACGAGCCGCCGCGCCGCTTCAGTGCCTTCTGGCGCAAGGTTGAAGCCGATGCGCTCCGCCCGACCGGCACAGGCCCTGCGGAGTTGTTGTAGAGGAAGAACATGGATTTTCAGGCCAAAGTTGCCATCGTCACTGGTGGCGCACAGGGGATCGGACGGGCCACTGCGCTTGCGTTGGCGCGTGAGGGCGCCACGGTGCTGATCGCCGACCGTGACGGCCCGGCGGCGCGGACCCTCGCCGAGGGTATTACCTCCTGGGGCGGCACGGCGCTCGCCATTGTGGGCGATGTGTCCGATGAGGCCGATGCCGCACGAATTGCCGCCGAGGCTGTGAGTAGATTTGGCGGGATCGATGTGCTGGTGAACAATGCGGGTATCCAGAGCCCAGGCAGCGTCGAGAGCACGCCCTTGGAGATCTGGAATGCGACGCTTGCGGTCAATCTGACCGGCGTCTACCTCGTATCGCGCTTTGTGCTGCCGGAATTGCGGCGGCGCGGCGGTGGTACAATCGTGAACGTGGCTTCGTTGCACGGCCTGCTCACCGAGCCGGGTTGGGCGGCGTATGCGGCAAGCAAAGGCGGTGTGATCGCGCTGACGCGCAGCATGGCCCTCGATTATGCCGCCGAAGGCATTCGGGTCAACTGCGTCTGCCCCGGCGCGATCGACACCTCGCTGCTGCGCGCCGCTGCTGCGCTGGAGAGCCGGCAGCAAACCGATGCAGTGCTCAAACAGTGGGCTGAAGCGCAGCCGGTGGGGCGGCTCGGCACGCCTGAGGAAGTGGCCGACCTGATCCTCTTTTTGGCTGGGCCGCGCTCGAGTTTTATCACCGGCAGCGTCTATACCGTCGATGGCGGCCTGGGGGCAGGGTTCTAGATGATCAACATCACTGTACGCCTTTTTGCCGGCCATCGCGATATTGTCGGCGCCAATGAACTTCAGTTGCAGGTCGAGCCGGCGACGACCGTCGGCGCGGTGTGGGAGCAGTTGATTACGGCCCATCCGCGCTTAGCCGGCTATACCGGGCGGCTGCTCTATGCGGTGAATCAGGAGTTCAGTACGCCGGCTACGGTGCTGCAGGCCGGCGATGAACTGGCGTTTATTCCGCCCGTCAGCGGCGGGCGTGGGCAGGTGCGCCAATGAATGCTTTTCAGCCCTTTGTGATCACTGCTGAGCCGCTTGATCCGACGCCGCTCGTAGCCTATGTGCAAACCCCGTCCGATGGCGCGGTAGTCACGTTTACCGGTGTGGCACGCAACAACTTCGCCGGGCGGGCGACGGCATTCCTGAGTTACGAGGCCTTTGCCGAGATGGCTGTTCCGGTGCTGGCCCAAATCGCCGATGAAGCGCGCACACGCTGGCCGATCGGGCGGGTGGCGGTGCATCATCGGGTGGGGCAACTGGAGATCGGCGCCACTGCCGTGCTGGTTGTGGTTGCGTCGCCGCATCGCCAGGCTGCGTTTGCGGCGGCGGAATATATTATGGATCGGATCAAAGAGATCGCCCCGATCTGGAAAAAAGAGCATTGGGCCGACGGCGCTGCCGAGTGGCGCGAGTAAGCAGGATCTATGCCCGAATTGCCTGAAGTTGAAGTTGTCGCCCGTTCCTTAGCGCCCCAGTTGCTGGGGCGAACCATTACGGGCGTTACGAAGCTCGATTGGGAGCGCATGATCGAAACGCCCGCCCCGGCTGATTTTCGGGCGCTGATCGTTGGGCGCCAGGTGCAGGCCGTGGGCCGCCGGGCAAAATGGGTGCTGATCAGTCTCGACGCTACCTGGACGCTGGCGATCCACCTGCGTATGTCGGGGAACCTGGTGGTGCAAGAGGCTGCGAGTGTGCCCGATCAGTATACGCATCTCGTGCTGGCCCTCAACGACGGGCGCCAGCTCTTTTTTGAAGACCAACGTAAATTTGGGCGGGTGCGCTTACTCGACCCAATTGGCCTGGCTGCGTTGCACGCCGCGCATGGCCCTGAACCGCTCGATCCATTGTTTACGCCCGCTACACTGGCCGCCATGCTCGCGCGGCATCGCACCAAACTCAAGCCGCTGTTGCTCGATCAAACCCAGATCGCCGGCCTGGGCAATATCTATGTCAGCGAGGCGCTCTGGATCGCGCAATTGCACCCGCTGCTGCCGGCTGCGGCAACTCCTGCGGCGCGTGTGCCGGTGCTTCACGGGGCCATTCAGAGCGTTTTGGAACAGGCAATCGCGAATGAGGGCAGTTCGCTGCGCAACTATCGTAATGGATATGGCCGACGTGGTACGAATCAGGAGCACTTCCTGGTCTATGATCAAACTGGAGCACCATGCCGGCGTTGCGGCACCCCGATCGCGCGGATCGTCGTCGCCCAGCGTAGCACCTTCTACTGCCCATTTTGCCAGATGCTTGACTTGAGCTAGGAAACATTCATGCAAGAGCGGTTGCTCGTCGTTGAAGATGATCTTGTCTTACAACTTGCGCTTACAGCGATGCTGCGCCGTGAAGGATTCACGATCCTCACGGCGCGGAGCATTAGCGAGGCCAGAGTGCAATTGCTCCAGGAACGCCCGATTGTTGCGCTGCTCGACCTGGGCTTACCCGATGGCAGTGGTCTTGAGATTCTGGCGCAACTGAACGGCGCCCCCGACGCAGCATTGGCGATTGTGATGACGGCAAATGACACGCTTGCAGTTGCAATTGAAGCTTTGCGGCTGGGCGCATTTGATTTTCTCACCAAGCCAATTAACCAGGAACTGTTACGCAATGCGCTGCGTCGTGCAGTTGAATTTCACCAGTTACGCAAATCGGCGCGCGAGATCGAGCGGCTGCGCGCCCACGAAGAGGCGATGCGGGCAACGGCGCGGGCGGCGGCCCATCATCTTAGTCAGCATTTAACGGTGATTATGGGTGAGGCGCAATTGCTCCAGGAGGAGTTGGCCGATCCGAATGCGCAACTCGCCCTCGATCGGATCATCCAGGCCACCGAGCATGCTGCCCAAACACTCAGCGATCTGCGCTCGGCGCGCCAGTTTGTCGTTACCGAGGCCAACAGCCCCGAGCCAATTCTGGATCTTGGCGCATCTGCTGCGAAAGTGCATAAATCCGGCTTATAGCTGAGTCACAGATCTTTTACTGAAGACCTGAAAGGTCTGGCAGACCGCTCAAAAGCTGTCTGAAGTGCATGTCGCGCCCGCGCCGGCGGGCGTCCACGGCGTTGCGCTGGCTCCGCGGGAACGACCCAGCGGGAGCCGCATCCGCGCGCGCTGCGCTGACGCCACCCCTGCGCAGACAGTTCGCCGCTACAAGAGCTGTTCGCGCTCGGCAATCAGTTGATCGGCGAGCACGCGCACCGCCGGAAACTCAGCGCCCCACTGTTCCGCATCGCTCCAGAACTCGTGGAGCGCCCGACTCCCCGCGCGTTCGTAGGCCAGGGCCTGGCTCAACATCTCCAGCCGATCCAGCGTCTTGACCAGCCGCGCTTCGACGCTGCTCCCCTGCACATATTCGTCCCAGAGCGCAAGGTAATCCGCCGCCTGGGGCAGGTCGGCCAGCAATTCTTCCATCGCCGCGCGCTCGGCGGTATACTTGGCCTCGGCGCCAAAGAAGCGGCGCGCCGACGCCGGCAGGTCGCCGATCAGCGCTTCGGCCAGATCATGGAGGAGCGCGATCGTCAGCAACCTGCCGCGATCAAGATTGGGCAGACTATCGCCCACAAGCAAGGCCAGCATGGCTACGCCGAAGCTGTGCTCGGCGATACTCTCAGGGTTGCTGATCCCGCGTTGCAGCCAACCGGTGCGTGGAAGCAACTTGAGCGTTAAGAGGCGGTTCTGCAGCCGATAGAGTGCTGTCAGTGCTTGATCATTCATCAAGATCTCCGTTACTGAGGGACAGAAAAACAGAACAGCCTGCGTTAGCGCAGGCTGCTCGTACGGGGCATTATCGTATGGGCCTGAAGAGGGATTATCGCACTATCATACCCCGGCGTCAATGCGCATACTGAGCGCGATCCGGCCCCGCTGCGCGTCGATACTTACCACGCGCACATCAACCTGATCGCCGACCTGCACGACATCGAGCGGGTTGTGCACAAAACGATTGGCGAGTTCCGACACATGCACCAGGCCATCTTGTTTAACCCCGATATCGACAAAGGCGCCGAAATCGACGACATTGCGTACTGTGCCGCGTAGGATCATTCCCGGCGCGAGGTCCTCGAGCTTCAGTACATCGGCGCGCAACATCGGCGGCGGCAGTTCTTCGCGCGGGTCGCGGCCGGGGCGGGCCAGGTATTCAATAATGTCGTGCAGGGTTGGTTCGCCGACGCCGACCTTTTGCGCCAGTTCGGGCAGGCTCATCTCGCCGCGCCCGACCACATAGCGGAGGCGCGCGGCGATCTCGGGCAGCGGCCTGGCGCCGGTGTCGTCAAACAGCGCAAGCAGCTTGCGGGCGGCGGGGTAGCTCTCCGGATGGATGGGCGTGCGATCGAGTGGGTCTTGAGCGTCGGGGATGCGCAAAAAACCGGCCGCCTGCTCGAAGGCGCGTGGGCCGAGCCCCTTCACCTTCAGCAGTTCTTTGCGCGTCTTGAACGGCCCGCTTGTATCGCGGTGGGCAACGATCGACTTGGCGGTTTTGTTGTTTAGCCCGGCCACATAGGTGAGCAACGGCGCCGAAGCAGTATTAAGATCAACGCCGACATAATTCACTGCGCTCTCGACAACTTCGGTCAGCCGGGCGGCGAGCGCTTTCTGATCGACATCGTGCTGGTAGAGGCCGACGCCGAGCGCTTTCGGGTCGATCTTGA
>JBBRUG010000210.1:0-10394 GCA_038247995.1 Chloroflexales bacterium
CTGTCTGGAGCGCTCGGCCTTCCAGGAAGGCGAGCGTCTCGTCCAGCACGGCTGCGTCGCCCGTAGCCGCCACGTAGTGCTGGGCGACATACGGCAACCAGAGATAGTCGTCGGAGAAGGCGGTGCGAATGCCGCGCCCGGTGGGCGGGTGCCACCAGTGTTGTACATCGCCCTCGACGAACTGGCGCGCCGCAGCGCGCAGGATCTGTGCGCGGGCAACGTCGGGGGCGGCGTGCGCGAGCGCCATGACGTCTTGAAGCTGGTCGCGGAAGCCGTACGCCCCGCCCGACTGATAGAAGGCCGAGCGCGCCCACACCCGGCAAACGAGGGTCTGGTACAGCAGCCAGCCGTTCAGGAGTACGTCGAGGGCCGGGTCGGGGGTTTGCACCTGGGCCGCCCCTAAGCGCGCATGCCAGCGTTCGACTGCCGCCGTATGGGCCCGCGCCGCCGCGCCGGGAGTACGGTAGCGCGCCACCAGCATGCGGGCCGCGGTGGCGTCGGCGCCCTGGCCGAGGAGGAAGACGACTTCGTGCTCGGCGCCGGGCGCCAACTCCACTGCGCAGCGGATGGCACCGCAGGGATCGTGCGCAACCCCGGCGCGGTCGGAGAGCTTGCGGGCGGCCATACCCGCAGGCCGCTCAAGGCTGCCGTTCCGCCCGATGAACTCGGTGCGGTCGCCAGTGTAGCTTAGCTGCGGCTCGCTGGTAGCGAGGAAGGCCACGCGCTTACCGAACTCGGCGTTGTAGGTGTTGCGCGCCAACAGGATGGCGGCTTCATCGTCGAACGTGGTCACGGTGTAGGGCGCCATCTGGGCGCGGAAGACGCCAAGCACCCATTCGACATACAGCGTCGCCGTGAGTTGTACCGGCGTGTCGCCGTGGTTGCGCAGGCGCAGGCGGAATAGTTTCACCGGGTCGTCGGTGGGTACCGAGAGCGTCAGGACGCTTTCAATGTCGCCCCGGCGGCGCTCGAACACGCTGTAGCCGAAGCCGTGGCGCACGCGCACATGGCCGTCGCCGGCGGGCAATGGCGTCGGCGACCAGATCGCACCGCTGGCTTCATCGCGCAAATACAACGCCTCGCCCACCGGGTCGCGCACCGGGTCGTTCGACCAGGGCGTGAGCCGATTCTCGCGGCTATTTTCCGCCCAGGTGTAGCCGCCGCCGGACTCGGTGACGATAAAACCAAAATGCTCATTGGCCACGACATTCGTCCAGGGCGCAGGGGTGGGCCGCTGGGGCGTGTGATTGATCACATACTCGCGCCCGTCGGGGGTGAAGCCGCCATAGGGTGACGGCAAGATCAATTCGATTGGCGCGAGCGGCGCATCGGGCACGTTGGAGAGCACGGGCTCGGCGGGCGCCTGACCCACGTCGGGCTCGCGGCGGCGCAGGTGCTGAGCCAGATTGCCTCGGCGCGTGGCGAGCAAGGCGCAGGCCACGGTTTCGAGCAGCACCTGATCGACTTCAGAAACCATGTCGCCGCGGAGCACGAAGATCCCGCCGCGCTGGTTCAGCAATGCGCCGGCCCGACTGCTGCGCACCAGGCTCAGTAGTTGATCCTGGCGCCCTTGCGCGTAGCCGCCGCTATCCTCATTGAGAATGACCAGGTCGATCGTCAGGCGCTTCAGTCGCCAGTACTCGTGCGCACGCAGCAGTTCACCCACCAGCGTCAAGTCGTCGTTTACGCCGACGCGCACCAGCATCAGTGGGAAGTCGCCGGAGATCCCATAGGCCCAGAGGCCGGGCTGGCCCTTCGTATTGGCGATCACCGTCGCGGGTTGGGCGCGCCGCCGCACATCGAGGTAGAGCGCAGCGCTGGCGAGGCGCTGGAAGCGGTGGGCCTGATCGGCGTCGATAGCCAGATCGTGCAGTTCCACCTGGCTTTGCGTCCAGGCCAGTTCGAAGGCGCGCGCCGCAGCGGCGGGGTCGTGTAGGCGGTCGGCCAGGGCCAGCGCCTCATCACGGCTGGTGGCCACGCCCGTGATGAAGATAATCTGCGCGCTGGCGCCCGGAGCGATGCGTACGCGGCGGCGCAGGCTTAGCGCTGGATCTAGCACAGCGCCGGTATGGCCGCCGAGTGGTTCGTAGAGCGCCTGCGGGTTGCTCAGGTTTCGCCCGCGGCCCACGAAGGCGGCGCGGTCGCTTTCGTGCTGGATTGTGCCGACCGCATGGCCATGCACCGTCATACTATGCACGGCCCAGGGGCGCGCCCCGCCGGGGGCGCGTGGCCGGCGTGATGCCAGCAGGGCGTCGTGGGCGGGTGCAAACTCGGTTTCGATGAAGAGGTTGGCAAAGGCGGGGTGGGCTTCATCGGCGTTTGGCGTGGCCAGCACAACCTCGCTATAGCTGGTGAGCTCGAGTTCGCGCGGCGCGGCGGTAAGGTTCGTGAGTGTCACCCGGCGCAGTTCGGCGTGCTCTTCGGGTGAGACGACGACTTCCATGCGGGTATCGATACCGGCCATGCGTTGACGGAACTCGGCCCGATCAAGGCTGAACGTGACCTGATAACTCTGGGGGCGGTGGCGCGTCGGCTGATAGCCGGTCGACCAGACAGCGCGGCTGCGCGTGTCGCGGACATAAATGAAGCTGCCCCAGTTGTCGCGGGTGACATCGGAACGCCACCTGGTGACAGCCAGATCCTCGAAGGAACTGCCGCCGCCGCCGGCGGTGGTGAGCATCACACTGTAGTGCCCGTTCGAGAGCAGGTGGGTGTACGGCACAGCGGTGAAGGGCGAGTTGAATTGGCGCGGCAGGGGCGGCGCGGCAAAGGCGACCTGCGCCGTACGGGCGGCCTCGCGCACGGTTTGCGTTGGGCGGCTCTGCGGCACGCGCTCCTGCAGCAACGGCTCAGCCGACTGCACAAGCGGCTCGGCGTGGAAGCGCTGCTGCATCACGTTGGCGTGCAAGGTATTGGTCAGGGCGAGCAGACTCATGCCCTGGTGGTGGGCCATGAACGAGCGCACAATCGCCCGCTGCTGGCCGGGCGGGACGCGGCTCGGTGTGTAATCGGCGGCCTCGTAGAGCCCGTAGGCACCGAGCATGCCGTCGGCGATCAGCGCCCGCAAATTGGCAATCGCTGCATCGGGGCGCACCGCCAGGGCGAGCATGGTGGCGTAGGGCGTGATGACCAGATCGTCGTCGAGGCCACTCTTCAGCCCCAGGCCCGGCACGCCAAAGGCATGGTACTGATAGTTCATCGCCAGGTCGCGGGCGCTGTAGGCCGACTCGGAGATGCCCCAGGGCACGTCGCGTTCTTTGCCGTAGGCGATCTGTTGCACAACAGCCGCAGTATAGGTCGTATCGAGCAGGGTTTCGGGGTAGCGGCGCATGAGCAGCAGTGGCATCAGATACTCGAACATGGTGCCGCTCCACGAGCGCAGCGCCGCGCCCATGCCTACGGCGGTGAGGCTGCGCCCCAGGCGAAACCAGTGCTCCTGCGGCGCCTGATCAAGCGCGATCGCCAGGTAACTGCCCAGCCGCGACTCCGAGGCCAGCAGATCGTAGTAGGCGTTATCGCGGCGGGCCTCAGCTACGTTGTAGCCGATCACGAACAAGTGGCGCTGATCGTCGTAGAGGAATGTGAAATCCATCGCCGCGACCTGTTCGGCACAGGCACGCGCAATCCGCTCGTGCCGCGCAACCAGCTCGGCTGCGTCGGGGAGCTCGTCCTCGGCGAGTTCGCCCAGGGTCGGTGGTCGCTGGTGGCGCCAGGCGGCGGGGATGAGTACATCGATATCTTCCAGAAAGCTTTCGGCCTGCCGGCCAAGGCGCGTCGCCCATATGGCAGCCGGAGCGGGCAGTGGCGTATGCGCGATCCAGGTTACAACTTGATCCAGTAATTCACGGTATCCGCCCACTGTCGCCGGCACAGCACGCAGCATTTCGGCCAGGGCCGTAACCGCCTTCCGCACCACTGGCGCCTCATCGAGTTCGCCTGCGAGCAGCGCAAGCGTATCCTCCAGCCCGGCGAGGGTTTGGGGGCCGATCAGCGGCGTGGCGCTCAGCGCAAGATAGCCCTGGCGGAGCGTAAGCAGGGCGCCGGCAAGGTTGCCGCTGTCTACCGTGGAAACATAGGCCGGTGGCAGGGGCTGGAGCGTTTGGGTATCGTACCAATTCAGCAGGTGCCCGCGGTAGCGCGCCATGCGTTCAAGGGTTGTGATCACCCGCTCGGTGCGGGCGGTAAGTTCCAGCACGCCGATATAGCCGAAGTCGTGGGCGGCCAGATCGGCGAGCAGTTGGAGGCCGATATTTGTGGGCGAGGTGCGGTCGGCGATGACGGGCCGCGGCGTCTCTTGGAAATTGTCGGGGGCCAGGAAGTTCGCCTCGGCGCGCACGAAGCGCTCGAAATAGGCCCAGGTGCCGCGGGCGAGCTGGCGGAGCAACTGCCGATCCGCGTCGCTCAGCGGGCGCGGCGGATGAATGTGAGGCTGATCCAGCCATGCGGCAAGCGCCGGCGCGGCGAGCCAGTCGGCGAGTACTGGCAGCGCCGACAGAAGGCCGTCGCGGCGCTGACCGGGCAGGGCCGCAGTGGCTGCACTCGCGAGCAGCAGGGGTGTGCTACGGCGCAGCATCGGCGTGTGCGAGCGTTGCAGCCTTCCCTGCGATTGCGCTGCCGTCTCCCATTCAAGCAGGTTGCGCTGCGTGATCAGCGTGCGCGTCAGGGTGCGGATGATCGCATCGATGTTCAGCACAGCCTGATCAGGCAGGAACGCCGTATTCAAGATCAAGCGTTGCGCGCTCAGTTGCAGCTCGCGCAGGCGTGCGCGTAGCCCGATCAGGTTGGTTGGATCCAGGGCGGCGGCCTGCACGGCAGCGCCGAGGTCGAAGGCCAGCGGTGCAGCCAGATGAGCCAGAGCCAGGCCTGTCCACACCGGCGGGCGGCCCGGCAGCCAGCGCCAACCGGCGACCAGCAGCGCCACGGTGGCGAGTGGGGTGAGGCTGCGGCGCAGGTTGTCGAAGATCTTGTAGCGGGCGATGGCCGGCAGTACGTTCGGCTGCTTACCCGTAGCCGACGGAGTTTGCGGCAGGAGCCACGCCGCGATTTGCCAATCGCCGCGCACCCAGCGATGCTGGCGGGCCGCCCATGCGGCGTAGGTGGTGGGGTAGCTGTCCACAACCTCCACATCGGCGAGTAAGCCGGTGCGGGCGTAAAGGCCCTCGATCAGATCGTGGCTGAGCAGCGCATTCTCTGGGAACCGGCCCGCGATCGCCGTCCGGAGCGCCACCGGATCGTAGATCCCTTTGCCGGCGAAGATGCCCTCGCCAAACAGATCCATATACGCATCCGAGACAGCGGTGGTATAGGGGTCGATCCCGACGTTGCCGGCAAACAGGTGGGCGAAGCGGCTGGACGTCGCGCTCGGCAGGTCGATACTGACCCGCGGCTGCAGGATGCCGTAGCCCTCGCTCACGCGCCCGGTTTGCGGGTCGAGTTGAGCCTGGTTGAGCGGGTGGGCCAGCGTGCCGATCAGCGCCTGCCCGACATCGCGGGGCAGTTGCGTATCGGCGTCGAGGGTGATCACATAGCGCACCCGCTCCAGCAGGCGCGTATCGCCGACCATCGCCGCATATGACGTGCCCTCCTCGCCGGCCAGCAGCGCGTTAAACTCTTCGAGTTTGCCCCGCTTGCGCTCCCAACCCATCCAGCAGCCTTGCTGTTCGTTCCAGATCCGGCGGCGGTGCAAGAGCAGGAACCGATCCGGCCCGTGGCGCTCGGCGAGTTGGCGCAGACGCTCCGCAGCAGCTTCGAGGAGCGATGCGTCTTCGGGCATGTGCTCTTCGGGCGCGTCGGCGAAATCGGTGAGCAGGGCGAAGTGCAGGTGCGGATCCTGATTGGCCAGCGCGATTACCTCAAGGCCGTCGAGTTGGCGGCTCACGCTATCGGGGGTGAGCAGCAACGTCGGCACAACGACGATCGTCGTTAACTCGGCGGGGATGCCGGTGCTGAGGTCGAGGCGCGGCAACACGCGCGGCAACAAAAGCCGCGTGATCCCGCGATTGACCAATTCGCCGGCGAGGGCGCTGACCGGTATGAGCGCGAGGGCGGCCCCAAAGCTCCACCCCCGCTCAACAGGCGTCGCAGGCCGCTTTGCAAGCCGCATCCCGACGGCGAGGGTTGCCGCTGTGGCTCCGCCGATCGCCCCCAAATAGAGCGCCGTCGGATGGGCAAGGGCAGCCCGTCGAACCCGATCCACCGGCGTTGGGCGATACCGCACATAAGCCTCGAACGCTGCCGCACCGTTGTCGATCAAGTAGTAGCCGATATGGCGGAGGCGGGCGGTATCACTGGGGGCGTGCCCAGCGTAAGCAACCAGGCGTCGGGCAACTTCATCCTCGCTGAGCTTCGCGCCGCGCGCCAGTTCCTCAACGGCATGGCGGTAGCGATCCCGGGTGGCGAAGGTGCTGCGCCCATAGGCGCCTGCCGGATCGCGGCGGAGTACTTGCTCAACCAGGCTGACCTGCTCGAACCAATCGGGCCAGTCGATCGCGCTGAGCGCGCGCATGCTGCCGATCGTATTGCCTACGGCTACCTGATTGGTGGCCTGACGCTGATGCTCTTCGTGGATGAGCGATTCGATCGTCGCGTGCGGAGTGAGCGGCTGGTTCTCGATCCAACTGACAATCCGTCCGATATCGTGTTCGCCTTCGTGGGCGCGCAGGCGGCGCAAGAGTTGCGCGGCCATGGTTACCGGCAGCAACGGGTAGCGCGCTGTGAGTTCATGGAGCACCTGTTGCTCATTGACATCGATACTCCCATCGCCGAGCAGGCGTTCAGCCCAGGTGTCGGCCGCCTGGCGTAGTTGGCGCGACTGAAGCATTAAACCCGCCAACCGGCTCAAATTCTGCACCAGGGCCATGCGGAGCATAATCGCCACGGCCCACAACTCGCCCATCCGCAGTGGCGTCACCGACTGGTAGGCGATCAAAAAGCGCAACAGCGTCTCCGCATCGATGCGGCCATCGGTGTGGGTCGTGAGTTCGCGCGCAAGCGCATACACCCGCGGGAGCTTCACAAAAGGGCCGTGGCGTAACTTGGGTAGTTCCTGGTAGTAGCTGCGCGGCAAGTCGTGACGGATGGCGCGAATCTGCTCAACCACGACGTGGAAGTTGTCGATCAGCCACTCGCCCGCCGGGCTTACCGGTACGCGCTGATGCACATCCCCACTGAGCGCTTGATACGCGGCGGTGATCTTCCGTTCGTCCTGGGTTAAGGCCCCGCGCAGCGAGCCGCCGGCACGCGGCACTACAATGGCATCCTGGTGCTCGGCGGCAAGCCGACGCGCGTGCGCTTCGAGTTGGTCGATACTGAAGAGTTCGCTGCGCAAAGGCGCTTCGCGAGAATCGTCGGGTGCGCTATGCCTGGGCCGTGCGCGGGTGCGGTCGACGAGGGCGCGAACACTGTCGACGAGCGTTGTGCGATTGATAGTGAACGGCTTGGCTGCCCCAGCGTTCGGTTTATTCTTGCCGTTGTTCACGATCCGACACTCCGACCGCGCAGGACTGTACTTCGATCATGTGCGGTGCTGCGGTCGTGGGTGAGCGTTGGCAGGTTCTGGATATCGCTTGGGCCAAGGTCGATGAGTTGGACACAAAAATTCCGCCCGGTATGCGCCAATTCGGCGGCGAATTCAAGCTCGTCACGCAGGATGCGCACGATCTCGTCCTGATCGAGGCCGCCGGTGCGGGCCTGTGCCATCAGGATGCCGAGGTTGGTTTCAAGGTCTTCGGCAGTGATTGTAAGCGGCGCGGGCGGGACGCTCAGGTCGTTATAAAACTGGCATACAGGGCAAGTGACGCCACCCGCGCCCTCAGGTATCGCTTCGATCACAGTTCCGCAATTAACACATTGAACATTCATGGCTTGGCTCGATGACTGTTCGTTCATTTTATACCTCCTGCACACCATGCTATGGACCACGCTTTCGGCGGGCACCGTAGCTTATAAGCTATCGAGTGAGCTAAAACTCACCCGTAGGGATCGCGCGTATTGCGGTCGACGAAACTTCGCAAGACCTGCAAGATGCGGCCAATCGGCGCTTGCGTACGCCGGAATTGGTTCAGATCGCATCTGTTAGGCCTGTAGGTCTGTTTCGCGCTAGAGCATCTTTTCAGGGCGGCTCTAATTCCTATAGGGGACAAGCAAGAAGTGTACCAATGTATCGAGGCTGGATCAGAGTGTTAGCGTACGTCTGTGTAGGGGGCGCCACAATCAGGGCGAATTGAATGCAGAAGGGGAATGCGTTGTGCGGCCTGCCGCTGTCGCACCCTGAGGATCGCACAGCAAAAACCACCGCCGGCATACTGGCCCTGGGCGGTTAAGGCAAACATCCAAGCGGTGTGGATGGGGATGGCCTGGTTATTGGGCCACGACCATTGCGAACCCTACCAGATCCGCCACCAGGGACGATTGCCGCGCGTCGTGGAGCCGTTTGCGCGACCATTCGTTTGGCCCGGCATATCGACGGCAAGCTCCTGATACCGTTTGCGGGCCGCGAGCTCCTGGGCTTCCAGATCGGCTACTTCGGTTTCAGGCGCACCGGTTTTCCGCGCTACGACCAGTTCCTCCGCCAGATGTTCGCAATGCCGCGCCTGGGCCTCTAGAATGCGCGCACCAGCGATTTTGTTGCCTGCCATATATAACTCCTCTGTCGTAGCGGGCGTCTACAGTTGGCATGCAGGCCAACCGCCAATTCACGCTTATGGGGCCGTACCATTAGTGCTTAGCCGCACTAACCAGCACAGAATAGTTACCCATCTGGTAACTATGTAGGGGCACAAACTTGAGAGGACAAGTCAGCCGGCACAGATCGGCAGTGGGTTTGCCGTGGCCATGGCCTGGGAAGGTATGCTGTCATTATACCGCACTAGCGGACTTATGGGGGTTAACATGCCGTAACGGAGCAGAGCTGTCGCGCATGTAGTGTCCCGAGCGCATCCGCGACACAGCGAGGGCCGGGTGTTGGGGCGCAGTGGGCGGACGGTAATTCTGCGGGGAACGTTACCAAAAGGGCGCCGGGCCAAAAACTGGCTCGGCGCCCTTAACTTGTGGGCCGGGTTTAAGCAGGCAATGTAAAAGCAGCCTGTTCTTTAGGTATGAGCGAGCACTTTCTGGGGTGAACGGAGCGTAGTTACGCGGTTCAGCGCAATGCCGAGTTGGGTCAAGGTTGTTGCGACTGTCGCAGAGATGCCGGTAATCGTGACCGCGCATGATGAGCGGTTCGATAACTCACCTAGCGCCGCGATAATGCCGCTCTGTAGCGTACCACGCAGGTGATCGGGCTCATATCCACTCCGGCCGACGAACGCTACACTGAAGGCGACCGGGCTACGTGGTAAAATACCGCAGCGCAATCCTGAGTGGGAGATCGTGATGCAAACTGTGACAATCGTCCAGCTTGGTCTGGGCGGGGTAGGGCGTGAATTGGCCCGGCAGTTGATCGGGCAGCAAGCAGCGTTGGCGGCGCGTTATGGCCTGCGTCTGGAGTATCTGGCCCTGGCTGACGCAAGCGGCGTGTTGCACACCGGCGCGCCGCTGGCTGCCGACACGGTTCTGACGGCGGTTGAGGCGAAGGCTGCCGGCCAACCGCTTGCTGCTGCGCCGGACGGACGATCCGGGCTAGTTTGGAGCGCGGTGCTGCCCGCGCAGCCGGCCATTGTGGTCGATGTAACCGCCGCCGCCGGGCAGGCTACCCGAATGGTCGCAGCCGTAGCTGCCGGACATCGGCTGGTGCTGGCGAATAAGCGCCCCGTGGCCGATGCGTGGGCTGCCTTCCAGGCGCTCACTGCCGGCGGCGCCACGCGCTACGAGGCGACGGTCGGCGCGGGCCTGCCGGTGATCAGCACCCTGCAGGCGCTGCTCGATAGCGGCGACACGGTGCTGCGGATCGAGGCGGCGCTCAGCGGGACGCTCGGCTTTCTTGCCGGCGAGTTGGAGCGCGGCACGGCCTTCGCTGCTGCTGTGTGCGACGCCCATGCGCGGGGCTACACCGAGCCCGACCCGCGCGACGACTTGAGCGGCGCCGATGTAGCGCGCAAGGCGCTCATTCTGGCCCGCACTTGCGGCCTGGCCTGGGAGCCGAAAGCTGTGCCGCCCGAGGCGCTCTTCCCGCCCGAACTGGCCGCCGTCGATCGGGCCGCCTTTATGGCCCGCCTCGCCGAACTCGATGCGCCAATGGAGGCGCAAGTGGCCGCCGCCCGCGCCCGGGGCGAAGTGCTGCGCTACGTCGCCACGATCACGCCCGCAGGCGCGAGCGTTGGCTTGCGTAGCCTTCCCGGCGATCATCCGCTGGCCGGTTTGCGCGGCGCCGATAACCTGATCAGCTTTACCACCGAACGCTATAACGAGCGCCCGCTTGTCGTGCGCGGCCCCGGCGCCGGCCAGGCGGTTACCGC
>JBBRUG010000211.1:0-10377 GCA_038247995.1 Chloroflexales bacterium
GATGTTGATCACCTGGCCGCTGAGCGCGGCGTGGGCTACGACATAGTTGGTCTGCGGCGCGCCGGTTGCGGCGTCGTAGAGGCGCAGGGGTGCGAACGGAATATCTTTGCCGCTTGCGCCGCCCATTGCAATGTTCAAGGATTGATTGCGCGCGATCACAAAGCGCAGCCGTTCATCTTCAGTGCGCAAGTAGAGTGTGCCGCCGTCGGCATGACATAACTGCTGGGCTTCGGTAACGATCCGCTCCAGGAGTTGATTAAAATCTTTTTCGCCCGAGAGCGCAACCCCGATCGGAATGACGACGTGGAGCAGATCATCGGTGCGTCGTTTGGCGCTCTCGATCTGCTTGACATAGTCGCTCTCTAGATCGTGGATGTTCTTTTTTACCAAGCACGCCTCGATGCGCGCCTTGAGCAGCACCGGATCGAACGGCTTGGGCAGGTAATCATCAGCGCCAAGCTCGATCCCGCGCACAATGCTGCCCATATCGTCTAGCGCCGACAAGATGATCACCGGAATATGACGGCGTTCCGGGTCGGCGCGCAGGGCTTCGAGTACGCCATAGCCGTCCAGTTCGGGCATCATGATATCGAGTAGAATCAGATCGATTGGCGTTACCTGAAGCAGGTCGAGCGCCTGGCGACCGTGTTCGGCCTGGATAACTCGGTAGCCGAGGCGTTGCAGTCGGCGGCCGAGCATATCGCGGTTCAGCGGATGATCATCGACGAGCAAAATGCGTGCGCCGGTCGCCTGCTCGGCTGTCGGTGCAGCGAGATCGGGCGGTTGGGCCGGCGAAATCGGTGTTTCGTGATGTTGCACCTGTGCGCTGAGATCGGCGAGGCTGGCTGTGGCGGCGGCAATCTTTTGGAGATCGGCCACAATCTGCGCCGCCCCTTCAGCCAGCGCCACTTGCTCCAGGTCGGCGCAGTTTGTCTGGATCGACTCAAGATGCGGCCTGAGCCGTCCGTGCAACGTTGCCAATGCTTCCGAGGTCTCACGGTCATCGGTGCCTAATGTCTCGCCGATGAGGCTCAACAAGCGGCGTCCGGTTGCGACAATTGCCTGGAGCCGCGTGAAGCGCTCGGGGTGTGCGAGATCCGCAACTTCTTCGAGCAAGAACTCACTGTACCCAATGATATGGTTCACCGGAGTACGCAGTTCGTGCCGAAGTTCTTGGTGCGAAAGGCCCGGGTCGGCAGGGTGAGCTGCCGCCGGGCCTGAAGAGGATTGGTCCATTTAGGTTTCTACCGCCTCCAGAGGCGCAGGATCATCTGTGCCTAAGATAAACGGGCGGTGTTACCAGCTTTTGCGCAGGAGGGTCATCCGCAGATTGCGCAGATGACGCAGATTGGGGTGCGGGAACTTGTCGGGGCGACCCCGCGGGTTGTGCTCACAATGAAAGCAGCCCCTGCCTTACCGCAATGCTCACCGCCTCGGTACGGTTGGCGGCGCCGAGCTTGCCGAGGATATTCTGGACGTGGACTTTGGCGGTGCGTAGGGCAATCTTCAGCGTGGCGGCGATCTGGTCGTTGCTGGCGCCCTGACCGAGCAGGCGCAGCACCTCTAATTCGCGGGCGGTCAGCGGTTCGGGGCCGCCACCACCAACGCCGGCCACAAGCCGGGCGGCAATCGCCGGCGAGAGTTGGGTCTGGCCGTGATCGATGGCCGTGATTGCGGCGACGATCTCATCGGCCGAGGCATCTTTGAGCAGGTAGCCTTTTGCGCCGGCGCGCAACGCGGCGAAGATAAACTCATCGGTGGCATACGTGGTGAGCACCAGGATGCGCGCCGTCGGGTCGATTGCCCTGATCTGCCGGGTCGCCTCGGCGCCGTCAACGCCGGGCATCTGGAGATCCATCAGCACTACATCGGGGCGCAATTGTTGAAAACGCTCAACGGCTTCGGCGCCGTTGGCGGCTTCACCGACAATCGTCAGACTCGTCTCGTCTTCAAAAAGTGCGATCAGCCCCTCGCGGACAATGCGTTGATCTTCGGCGATAAGAATGCGAATGGGCATAGTTGGTTTTCAGTTCACAGTCGGACAGTCGGGCAAGCATCAGGCATCAGGAAGCATAATCTGTACCGTCGTTCCGCTGCCGGGTGTGCTATCGATGGTCAGGGTGGCGCCGGCGAGTTGGGCGCGCTCGTGCATGCTGATCAGGCCGAAGCCGCCGTTCTGCGTTGGCGGCTGAGCGACGTTTGGGTCGAAGCCGACGCCATCGTCGTGAATATGGACGTGAGCGGCGCCATTGTTGTGTTGCGAGTGGACGCTAACGGTGCTTGCGGCGGCGTGTTTTTCGGTATTGGTGAGCGCTTCCTGCACAATCCGCACGATCTGATTGGCTTGTTCGGCGCTCATGTCGATCGCCGCGCCGGTATGCCGATAGCGAGCCGCGATGCCGGTGCGCTGCTGGAAGCGCAGCACCTGGGCTTCCAGGGCTACATGCAATGGCTCGCCTAGCGAGGTTGGGCCGGCGAGGGTCCAGACACTCGTCCGCACATCGGTGAGCGTCTCGCGCGCCAACTCGTGTGCTCGACCCATCCGAGCGCGGGCGCGCTCAGGATCGCGCGCGAAGGCCCGTTGGGCTGCTTCGAGTTGCATCGTGACAGCGGTAAGCCCCTGGGCGATCGTGTCGTGGAGTTCACGGGCGATCCGGTTGCGCTCGGCAAGCGCGGCGGCGGCACCGGCCTGCTCGGCTAGGCGGGCATTTTCGGCGGCAAGCTCGGCAAGTGTGTCGCGTTCGTGGGCCAGGGCAGCGGCAAGTTCGTCGGCCTGGTGGCGTGCGGCCTGCTGATCCTGGGCCAGACGAACGAAAGCTGCCATAAAGACCATGAGCGCGCCATACACGGCCAGCGGAGCGATAATCCCGGCGGCGGTACGCTGGCCGCCAAGCCACAATCCCAGCCCCATGAGGCCCAGGTACGCTCCACCGATGGGGAAACCACTGCGTGGACCACTCATCAGCAAGCCTTGAACAAACGGAATAGTAAAGGCGATGGGTTGGATCAAATAATCGCCGCTCAATGCGAGCAAGGCCGTCGCCAGGCCACCGATCAGCGTTAGATAGACCAGTTGGTGCGCACACAGCCAGTTTCCAAGTCTGGTGTTGGGGTTCAGGTTCTGCTGGATCAGCAGCAGATAGAGCGCCCCGATCAGCAAGTAGCTCCCGATGCGGCCCATATTCCAGCCGGCGCTAATCCCGGCGATGAGCGGTAAGCCACAGGCTACCACCCCGGCGATCAGCGCCGAGCGATCAAGCAGGGCGATGCTCGCCAACGGCGCCTGCCGGAGTGCAGTAGATTTGGGTTGTCGGGGTGGCTGAGTTGGCATGAGTGTTGAGAGCTACGAGCTACGAGCTGCGAGCTGAGTCGATTATACGCTACGGATCGGGTGCGTGACGATCGCACGCTTATAGAGACTGTCTGCGCAGGGGTGTCGTCACCGCAGCGCGCGGATGCGGCTCCTGCCGTGTCGTTCCGGCGCAGGCGGACGCGACGTGCCGATGGCGTCGTGCCCCTTTTCAGACTGCTGCTTATTCCTGCTGGGTTGGGCCAAAGCATCGGCGCTACTTCGCGGACTTCTGGGTTCCGATCTGCTCGCGTGCATGTTCGCGCCCCGCGCCGACGGGTGTAAGTGCCCCTGCGCGCCCGAGGCCGTACGCGGGCATGTTGACATAAACATTTTCATAAGCGCCCGGACTAATGCGATAGGTTTCGTGCCAGATGCCGACAGCGCCGTTGCTGGTGCGCACTTGCCGGTTGAAGGCGGCCCATGCCGGCAGATGAACGTGTTCACGGCCACGGGCGTATGCTTCGAGCTGATCGAACGAGCGCCAGTATTGCACCATTACGGGCAGAATGCCTTGCGACCCGAGGAAGCCAAGTTCCGGGTTCGCGGAGAGTTCGCGGATCATGCGCGGCATCGCCAGAAACGGCGGCAGCCAGGCGCGCACATTCCACCACTGATTAACCCGCATCCCAATCAGGAAAACCACAAATTCATCTTCAAGCTCAGCCGTCATGCGTTGGGTGTAGAGCGGTGCCATTGCGTAATCCTTTTAGCGATCACGATCTTCACGTGCATCACCGATACGCCGCACGGCGCCGATGATCAAGACGAGCAAGCCGGCGCCGATCAGCAGCAGCGGCAGCGGCGTGATGCTGAGCGTGAGCGGCTGATTCAGCAAGCCAAACAGGGGCGTAAGCAGATAGGCTGTGCTCTTCACAAGGAAGATTAACGGCCAGATTGTCCAGAGCACCCACCAGGGGAAGCCACGCCCGCAAGACGCGCCGGAAGTGGCAGGTTGATCGTTGAGGCGCACCGTCTGGCCTTCAGCCGGCCCGCCGGCAGGGGCTGGATTAAAGGGTCGTTTGCCGTACATCAGAAGTTCCTTTCGTTCGTATGTTTGTTGCTATGCTGATGGTACCGCGTAGGCACTCGTGCGTCATCGTCCGGATGCACCTGCCTGGGTTGCACGTTGGGCATAGGACGGATCTATGCCGAAATGCGTAGGGTTTAAGCGGGCAAGCGCGCAAACGAGCAAGCGGGAAAGCGCGAAAGCGCGAAAGCGATCTGAGCAAGCTGGTAAATCATGGTACGATGCAAAGGGTATTTCAAGATTGGTAATCTAGCGCAGCAATGCGTAAGGAGCACGATACCGTGGTTGGTAAGGTTGTGCTGGTGACGGGGGCGAACGCCGGAATTGGGAAAGAGACGGCGCTGGGGTTGGCGAAGCAAGGCGCGACGGTGGTAATGCTCTGCCGTAGTAAGAGTAAGGGCGAGGCGGCGCAGGCCGAGATCAAGGCGACAAGTGGTAATCCAAATGTCGATCTGATCCTGGCCGATTTTGCCGAACTGGCGACGGTGCGCCGCGTTGCGGAGACGTTCAGCGAGCGCTATGATCGCCTCGACGTGCTGGTGAATAATGCCGGCCTGTACCTAGGTGAGCGTCTGCTGAGCGCCGATGGGTATGAAATGACCTTTGCCGTGAACCATCTCGCGCCGTTCTTACTGACGAATTTGCTGCTCGATAAACTCAAGTCCAGCGCCCCGGCGCGGATCATCAATGTTTCGTCGGGGGCGCATATGGCTGGGCGGATCCGTTTCGATAACTTGCAGGCCGAACGTGGCTTCCAGGGCTTTCGTGCCTATGCCGACTCGAAATTGGCGAATATTCTCTTCACCACTGAGCTTACCCGACGGCTTGCCGGCACCGGCGTAACCGCCAATAGCTTGCATCCCGGCGCCGTGGCGAGCAATTTCGCTCAGGGCACGAGCGGTTTCTTCGGGTTCATCTTTGGGCTGGCCCGTTCGTTTATGATCACCCCGGAGCAAGGCGCGCAAACCTCGATCTACCTGGCCTCGGCGCCGGAAGTTGCCGACGTGAGCGGCGCTTATTTCGTCAAGAGCAAACCGGCGCGCACATCGCCGCAGGCCAATGATGCTGACGCTGCGCGGCGGCTCTGGGAGATCAGCGAGCAGTTGGTCGGTTTGGTAGAAAATGTCAAGTCATAAGCGCTTGAACACGCTACAGTCAGGGCCGGTCGCACCTCAGCGACCGGCCCTTTTTCTTTTGGCAACGGCTGTAGAGGAGTTCCGCCATGCGCCATCACGCTTTGCTGCTCGTGCTGATTGTGCCGATGCTGATTGGTTTATTGCCTACCCATACACCGCGCCCGGGCGCGCCGGTAGCAGCCCATGCCGCCGAGCTTGCCGCCCTACCTGCTCCGGTTCCCGGTGCGCCCGCGCCGAGCATGGCGCTCTCGGTCGCGGCAGGCTACGCCGGCCAGACGGTAACGGTGAGCGGTGAAGGTGGGCCGGGTTTTGCCGGCGTGCGTATTGTCTGGCTGCTGGAGGGCGCAACGTACGCGGCGGCAGTGGTTTCTGTCGCCGATGCCGAGCGCTATACAGCCACAATCAGCGTTCCGCCTGAAGCGGCGATCGGGCCGGCGCAGATCTGCGTTGCCGCCAGCGGTAGTGAACAGGCGGCTTTTGCCTGCGCCGACTTCACGGTTGAAACGCCGCCGCCGGCGAGCCTCGACTTCCAATTACCGGCCGCTCTGCTGCCAACTGGGGCGGCGCTGCAACAGGGCGGCGACGCTACATTCAGCCTGCTCGATATGGCCGGCAAAACGATCGCCACCGCGCCGGTACAGGCCAACGGGCGCGTGCAGATCGCCACTATTCCGCCCGGCGTCTATCAGCCGATCCTCAGCGGCGTTGTGGCGCAGTTAAGCGAGTTCAGCGCCCTCGAACTTGGCCCTGCGCAGATGATTACTAGTGTGCTGCCCCAAACGCCTGCGGTGCGCCGAGTCGACCCGGTGACGCGGGAGTTCTGCGATAACGCCGATGCGCTGGTGGCCGCGATCGGGGCGCGCTATGCCGATGCGGGCCGCTTCACTCCGCCGCGCATCGGCACGGCTTCGACTGCGAACACCCGCTCCGATTTTGCGGCTTTCCGCGATACCTACTATGGCCCGAACCCGCGCTACAACATGGCAAATACGCAGGCGCAGCAGCCTGCGCTCGGGTGGTATATCAGCGGGGTAGAGCTGCAAAACCAGTTCTCGGCTACCGTTCAGTCGCGTTTTTTCAACAGCGTGCAGCGCGTTGAGGTCTGGCGGCGTAACGCCGACGCCGTGACGTTTACGAGAGTGGCGAATCTCAGCCCGGTCGGCGGGGTGTTTGTTCACACGCAGAATGTGGGCGAATTTGCGCCGGGCGCTGCGGAACTGGCGTTTGCCCCGGTAGTAAACGGCGTGCGCCAGTGCAGCCGCCGGGTGACGCTGAATGTTGCGCTGGACCCGCTGGTCGGAATGTTCGCCAATACACGCACGCGCTGGAATGCCGAAGGGTATTACGAGTTCGACGGCACCATGCCGCAGGTTCCCGGCTTGCCGGTGGAACTGCCGCTGAATATTGAGTATCTGGGCGATCTGGGCACGCGCATGAATGCCGGCCTGCGGATTCGTGGCTTCATCGAACTAAACCAGGTGCTGACCCTCGATTTGCTCGATGCCGAACTGGTGGCGAAAATCGTCGGCCAGAACCTGCTCAACGAACGGCGTACCTTGTTGCCGCCGGGAACGCGTTACCAGCCCGGTAGCCCGCGCAATTTGGCTATTCCCGTCGAATTGCACAATCTGCCGATGCTCTACCAGTCGATCACGATTTTTCGCGGCACCATCTTCTCCTGGTTCGGGATCTTCAATCTGAACGGTGCCGTGGGGGCGCAATTCGGCGCGGGCCAAGGTCGGCAGTACCAGGTTTGCGTCGTTGAGCGGACTCAGATCGATGAAATGTGCGCCATCGTCAAGCGGCGACGTGGTGCGGGCCAGTTGCTGATCAGGATCTGCCGCGCGCACTGCATCGGCCAACCGTAGCAGGTTGTGGGCATCGGTCGATTGGGGTTCGAGCCCAAGTGCAGGGAAGAAGAGCGCAACGAGCGTACTCAGTTCGGGTGGGCGCCGCCCGGATTCGAGGCGCGAAATCTGCGCATCACTATAGCCGACGGCGCGCCCCAACTCGGCCTGGGTGAGCCGAGCGCTGCGCCGCAGGAGGCGCAGTTGGGCGCCGAAGGTCGTGGCTACGAGTAGATTGGTTGGCGCAAGCGTTTGCGACATAAGGTGGGTTGGGAGCGTATCGCGAGCCAGCGCATCCGGCTCGTAGCTGGATGGGCGTGTTGCGCTGCGTTTGCGCTGATCACTGAAACTGCGCCGGACGTTTGGCGCGGAAGGCGGCAACGCCCTCGGGGAAATCGGGGTGGGCGCCGGCGATCTGCTGGGCCTGAGCTTCATATTCGAGTGTTTGCTCTAATGTTGATCCATCGGCGTGAATGAAACTGCGCTTGATCAGGCTAAGCGCCACGGCCGGCCCACTGGCCAGGCTGCTCGTTAACGCGGCGACGGCAGCATGGAAGCCTTCGGGCGGCGCCACTTCTTCCACCAGACCCCATGCGAGCGCAGTTGCGGCGTCGATGGTTTCGCCGCTGAACGCGAGGCGTAGCGCACGACTCGGCCCAACTAGGCGGGGCAAAAAGTAGGTCATCCCGCAGTCGGGGATGAGCCCGATCTTCACGAAGGCGGCTGAGAAAAGCGCGTCGGCGGTGGCGATGCGCAGATCACAGGCCAGGGCCAGGCTCAGGCCCGCGCCGGCAGCTACGCCATTCACGGCAGCAATAACCGGCTTGCCGAGGGTACGTAGCTTGAGCACCAGCGGATTGTAGCGTGTGCGCAGCCGGTCGCCAATCATTGTGGCTGCGCTGTCGTCGAGCGGCACTTCGCGCAGATCCTGCCCGCTACAGAAAGCCTTGCCCGTTCCGGTGATCACCAGACAGCGCACGGCAGCATCGCGTTCGGCCTGGCGCAAGGCGGCCATCAAGTCGTCGAAGAGTTGTGCATTGAGTGCGTTATACACGTCGGGGCGGTGCAGCGTGAGCGTGGCGACGCCGTTGTCTACGGCGTAGATGACGGTTGGTGTGTTCGTCATAGGGGTTCCTGAAGGGATGATAAGGTTGTCCGGGCGGGCGCTGAAGCACCGTGTGTTTCTGAGGGGCAATCCGCCGCTGAAGCGGCGGATGTGGGCTGTGTCACCGGCCTTCAAATTCCGGCGGGCGTTTTTCGATGAAAGCGCGCATGCCCTCTTTCTGGTCGGCTGTGGCGAAGAGCAGGTAGAAGTTGCGCTCTTCGATCGCCAACCCTTCGCGTACAGTGGTATCGGCGGCGGCGCGCACGGCTTCTTTGGCCATGCGGACGGCCACTGGCGCCTTACTCGCGATTATAGCGGCGAGGCGTTGGGCTTCGGCAACAACCGCTTCGGCGGGGCAGACGCGGTTCACCAGGCCATGCTGCAATGCTTCCTGCGCCGAGAGCGTTGCCCCGGTGAGGATCAATTCCATGGCGCGGTAAGGGCCAAGGGCGCGAGTCAGCCGGGCTGTACCGCCGGCACCGGGAATGATACCGATGTTCACCTCGGGCTGGCCGAACTGCGCCGTGTCGCTGGCGATGATAATGTCGCAGAGCATGGCTAGTTCACAACCGCCGCCCAGGGCATACCCGCTTACCGCCGCAATGATCGGTGTGCGGCAGGCGGCGATGCTCGTCCAACGCGTAAATGTGGCGCTGGCAGCCATCTCAACTGGTGTCGCGTCGGCCATGGCTTTAATGTCGGCGCCGGCGGCAAATACCCGCGGGCCGCCCGTCAGCACAATTGCGCGCACCTGCGGATCGGTGTCGGCAGCAGCTATGGCGGCCAGCAGTTCGTTCATCAGCGCCGGGCTTAAGGCATTCAGCGCCTGAGGGCGGTTCAGGGTCAGCGTCGTTACCGGCCCGTCCGTTGTTGTAAGCACCAGGCTCATAGGTTCCTCTGTGCGGGTGGGCGGGGCGGACCCGCGGGTCCGCCCGTACGGTTGCATCAAGCATCAGGTATCAAGCATCAGGTATCAAGCATCAGGCATCAAGCATTGGGCATCAGGCATTGGGCATTGGGCATTGGGCATTGGGCATCAAACATCAGTCTGTATTGTACCGCACCCGCGCCGCGCCGCGACAAATGAACCAACCTGAGGCATAATAAAGAAAGCAAGATATTTTGAAACTCGCGTGAGCTTATGAACATCGAACAACGGGCCTATCGCAATACAATGGGTCTCTTCGCCACCGGGGTAACGGTGATTACCGTCGATGCGGGCGATACCATCCACGGCATGACTGCCAACTCGCTGACGTCGGTTTCGCTTGATCCCCTGTTGCTGCTTGTCTGCGTTGATCGGCGGGCGCGGATGGCGAATATTATTGTTGAAGCGGGACGGTTTGGGGTGAGTATTTTGCGCGCCGATCAGGAGCCGATCTCGCGCCATTTTGCCGGTCGCCCCGACCCAGAGTTGGCGTTGAGCTTTACGCACCTCGCGGGCGCGCCGGTGCTTGCTTCAAGTATGGCTGCATTAGCTTGTCGGGTCGAGCGTGTGCTCGATGGGGGTGATCACCTAATTGTGCTTGGGCAGGTTGAGGCATTGCACAGCGATCCTGATCCAGTCAGTCCGCTGTTGTATTTTAAAGGGCAGTATTGCTCACTGGAACACTGAGCCACTGAGTAGGCTGAACGCACTGAGCCACTGAGTAGGCTGAACGCACTGAGCCACTGAGTAGGCTGAGCGCACTGAGCGCACTGAGTAGGCTGAGCACACTGAGCCACTGAGCCACTGAGTAGGCTGAGCACACTGAGCCACTGAGTAGGCTGAGCGCACTGAATTGATTGGTGCGCCGCCGGACATCACGCAGTATTGGCGGGTTCGAGGAGCTCCCATAAAAAGACTCCTTCTTTGTAGCGCGTACGGCAGCGCCACGGCGCGGGGACTGCCTGCTTTAGCTGGCGGGGGA
>JBBRUG010000212.1:0-10348 GCA_038247995.1 Chloroflexales bacterium
TATCCCCGCGCCAATGATCAGCGCCCACGAGAACCATGAACGAAAGGTGTAGTGCGGCAGGCGGCGTAACCCAATATGCAGCCCGACGTGGATCATAAAAAACCAGTTCAGCGCCACAATCAGTTGCTCGTTCAGCCCCGCAGTGCCGTTGCCCACCAGCGCGAAGAGGAGCACTACGTAGAGCGGAACGTGGATTGCAGTAAAAATGCGGTAGCCGTGTTCATCGGGCAGATCCTTCAGGATGGGAAAGAGCCGCCATTCCTGTTGGCGAATCGCGTCCATCTCGTGGGTGAGCAACAGGCAGAAGCCGAGCAGGAAGAAGAAGTGTTCATGCATATGAATGTTATCCGCCGGTCTACTCCTAGCCAGCATAGATATGTGTTGCAAAACCGATCAGCAAACATCCTAAAGCAATAATGTCGGCTATGAAAACACGGGCGACCTGAGCGTTATACCCGCCGACCGACCATGCCAGCCATAAAAAAGCGATCACGCTGACGAAGCCTGCCATAAAAGCTATCGTTTGCAATGGCGGTTGAAAGGCCGCAATGATCAGGAATACCCCAAGTAGGCCGAAGAGCACCGAACGATTTAGCGCACTGAGCAAAATGATGGAGCCACTTGAGGCCACTGAACCGGGTGGCTTGCTGCGCTCGCGCCATTGCACGCCGGCTCAAGCGATCAGAGCAATGCGGTAGCGTGATTGACTCAAGCACGAAAGAGCGCCCGCGCAATCAGATCGGTAAGTGCGGCGACCAGCCGGTCAGTCTCCTCCGGCGTTGCCGGTCGCGCTTCGATCAGGCGCCAGAAAAGCATGTTCATCAGGCGCGCAAAGGTCGGCAGATCGACGTCTTGGCGCGCGCCGGGCGTCTGGAGCAGCATGCCGAAGATCAGTTCAAGTTGGTTTGCCGTCCAGGCTTCGGTGTGATCATTGAGCGTACGTAGCGCCGGGTCGGACGGAACTATTTCGCGCCAGGCCCGGTAAGCGCCGGCATAGGCCCAATCGGTGAAAAGACCGTCACGCACCAGCGTCGCGATCATCACCCGAACATCAGCGTTGGGGGGCGCCTGTTGCGCCTGAGTGATTAACGTGGCAACTTCGGCGAGCAGTTGATCCATCAGTACCATAACTAGTTGGCGTTTGGTGGCGAAATGCTGGTAAAACGCGCCAACAGCAACTTCGGCGCGCTGGGCGATCTGCTCGATTGAGGTGGCCTCGTACCCCTGCTCGCCAAACAATGCCAATGCCGCGTCAAGAATGGCTTCACGTTTGCGGCGACTGCGCGCCTGTTGCGGCGCCGGGGGTAATTGTTCAGCGGCGAGCAGATTGGGTCGGGAGGTCATGTTGTTCCTATTGATTGGCCCACAAAGGCGGCAATGCGGCTAGCAAGCATTGCCGGCTGATCGGCGGGCACAAAAGCGCGTGAGTGCGACACAAATTCCAGCGTTGCGTTGGGAAAGGCTGCCTGCAAGCGCCGCGCTAGGCCACGGGTGAAGAGCGGATCGTTTTTGGCCCAGACGAGCAAGACCGGGTGGGTGAAACGGGCAAACTGACTGGCGGCTTCCAGGGTCAGGCGGTTAGAAACCTGGATCAAGAACCGCGTCACATCATGGCGGATGGCCGGGTCCTCCAGCAAGGGCATGAAATTGGCATCAAGCTCGGCCACGCTATACGAACGGCGTGAGACGGTGGCAAAGAGCAGCCGTTGCGCCGCACGGTAGCGCAGGATGCGCGCTACGAGATCGGTGAAGCCCTGGCCGAAGAGGCGCGGAGCGCTGCTGAAGAAGCTGAACACAGCCGGAAAAAACGCCTCAAAGGCATCACAATTGGTTAACACAAGCCGGATGATCTGCGCCGGGTGGCGGGTGATCACGAGTTGGCACAGCGCGCCGCCGGTGTCGTTGCCGACCAGTGTAACATCTTTGAGATCGAGCGCTGCAATGAACTCCGCGATCAATTGAACCACGCCCAGCGGCGACTGATCAGCGTTTTGCGGCATGGCAATGCTGTGCGCGCCTAACGGCAGATCGGGGGCGATGCAGCGGAAGTGCGGCGCCAGGTCGGCCATGACCTCCCGCCAGAGTGCGCTATTCACGAGAATGCCATGGACAAACACCAGCACCGGCTCCGCGCCGATATCGTGGTAATGGATGGTGGTTCGTGCGCCAAGGGTGATCGTGCGCGGCGTAGGGCTGAGCGTTGTCGTTGCCAAGGGAGTGCCTCCTTTAGTAATATGAACTTGAATTTTCATTCATATTTTAGCAGGGGGTATTTGGCTTGTCAAGGGCCTGGGCAGACACGTAGGTCTGCCCGTACAAGGGCAGGCAGGGCAGACACGTAGGTCTGCCCGTACAAGGGCAGGCAGGGCAGACACGTAGGTTTGCCCGTACAAGGGCAGGCAGGGCAGACACGTAGGTCTGCCCGTACAAGGGCAGGCAGGGCAGACACGTAGGTCTGCCCGTACAAAGGCAGGCAGGGCGTGAAGGGCCGCGAGCTTCTTGCATAATTAGTCTGTCAAGTAAGTTTTCTTGCATCTGAGCAATAGCGCTCGTTGGCTGAGCTTGTCGAAGCCAACGGAGCGCGAGTTGAGCTTGTCGAAGCCAGCGCCTGTACCGGAAAATTTCGTTGCCAGCCTAATAATGCGCCCTGACTCCGTCAAAATGCGGATATTTGGCCGATGAGTTCTCTGCTATTATATGGGCGCTAGCCGCTCGCCGGAGGCGGCGGCTCGTCGTCAAGCGGTGATGCTGCGCAGACCTTCAGCGGCGTGCTGCTCGCTCTGGGTTCTTCGATGGGATTTGCCCTGATGACGCTATGCAGCCGGGTGCTGGCTGGGCGCTACCACCCGCTGCAACCGATGGCCTGGGGCTTAACGGCAAGTGCGTTGTTCCTCTTGCCTTTCGCGCTGACGTTCGGCCTGACGCTGAGTTACCCGGCAGAAGGCTGGCTATTGTTGCTTTACCTGGGTATTGCGCCTACCGCGCTGGCCTTCGTCGTGTTCCTGGTGGGCATGCGCCACGTCATCTGCGTGGAGCAGGGGGGGCCGCACCATATTCGGCATTCTGATGCTGTCCGAAACCCCGCTCCCGCGCAGGGAGCGGGGTTTGGGGAAGGGCTGAGGCGGCGGAAGTCCTTACCTTGATCCGTATGCCCCCTGTCACCCTGTCCTTGTATCACCCGCCCTGATACCGCTCTCGCCCGCTGCCCACCGGTGTGAATCCGCTGGTATTGATCGCGACAAGTTGGCCGGGATCGGGGGTGGCGTGCAGTTCGAGGGCAACCAGCCACTTGACCCAGATGAAGCCACGCTCGCCGGGCGCTACCAATCGCGCCGGCGCGCCATGGCCGTGGCTGAGCGGTTCGCCGCCGAGGCGCGTGGCGATCAAACACTCCTGGGCAATGGCAAGCGGCAAACTCCAATGGTAGCCGGTCGCCGACACAAAACGCACCCAACGTGCCTCGGGCAAGGGTTGCACCGCTGCAAGCAGGTCGCGCAGCGGCGTGCCGTGCCAGTGCTGGGTGCTGTAAAAGCCGCCGGTACAGTCGAGCGTGGCCGTTAGTTGGATATCGCGGTCGAGGTCGGCGTAGGTCAATACGAACGGACGGACGACCAGTCCATCAATGCGTAGGCGCCAGGTGCCTGGATCGATCGGTTGCGGCCGGTCGGCGACCCAACTAACGGTGGGGAAAGCATTGCCGGTAAAGCTGGCAACCTCGCGCGAGCCGGTGAAGCGCCGCGCTGTGCCGGGCCAGTTCGCCGCCGTCGCCAGGCGCTCTTTCAGGGGCAGGGCTACCAGCGCAACCAGGCTCAACGCGCTGAGGCGCAGCAGCGAGCGCCGGTTGTGTAGGTCGCTGCTGCGCAAGGGGCGGGCGCGCAGCAGCATGTGCAGCGCGACGATCGCCGTCAGTCCAAAGCCGCCAATGATATGCCAGTTCAGCAGGTTGTAGCCGAGCCAGATCCCCGGCGCGCCGAGCGCCCAGAGCACTCCAGTCCCGATCACCGCCACGGCGAAAAGGCTTGCGCCACGCCCGGCCCAGGCGCGCCAATCTTGCGAACCGGGCAGCAGCCGGCGGCGCACCCGCACGAGCTTCGGCAGCATCAGTAAGAGCAGAGCGTAACCGGCCACGGCATGCAGATCAAACACCCAGCGGCTCGTTGGCCGGCCGCTCACCAGCGTCAGCAACCCGGTGGCGCAGGCCAGGCCCGTTGCGAGCGCAAGGCTCCAATCAACAATTCGTGGAGTCATCAGCGCTTTAACCGGATCGACTAGTACAACTCGGCGGAAGTTCGCCAGGGGTTGTACGCGGGTTTGCGCCCGCCACAGTGCGGTGTCCGCCGGAGGCGGACGTACGCTTTAGCGTACTAGGGGACGGGTTCGTCGGCTGCTGCTCAGGTGCGCTATTCACTTCATCGCTCATCGCGCCCAAGCTTGTGCGTCTGGCCTTCGTAGCCCGTTACCTCGTCATAGGGGAGCGTTTCCTTGACGCTGAGTTGGGCGGGCGCAGTCGCGTTGGTGATTGGCATGCGTACAATATCGATATCGCCAAAGATCCCCTGTACCGTCAGATAGATCCGCACCGGCGCCCGATCAAAGTTTTCGCTGGTCCAACTCCCGCCGGGCTGCTCTTCCGTGTTGCTTGAAATTGTCTCAATTTCCAGGTCGGAAAAGATCGTGAGTGCGTCAACCTGCACCCCAATATGCTCGGGAATACGCAGTTTGATGTCGCCAAAGACAGTCAACATCCGCATCGTATGCTCGCCGGGCTCCAGCGGTGCCTGGGTTAGATCGAGCTTCACATCACCAAAAATCGTCGTAAGGCTCTCGGTTTCCAGCCGCGTGCTGCGTACAATCCGCTTCAGATCGTTGAACAGAGTGAATGTAGCCATTGAACCCTCCTTGCATAGTAAACCAACCAGCGTCTCTGTATGATACGCTCAGCTTCGCGTAAGGGTTGCGCTATGAACCCAGCGCCTGTTTCGCTTGTTCTTCTTCGACGAGCACGCGCCGCAGCACTTTGCCAATCATTGTTTTCGGCAGTGCGCTGCGGAACTCAACTTCACGCGGCACTTTGTAGGTGGCGAGATTCAGTTTACAGAACGCCTTGATCTCGGCGGCGGTGGCATGCTCGCCGGGCTTGAGCACAATGTATGCTTTCACCGTGTCGTCGCCGCGCTGAAGGTTGGGAATCCCCGCCACAACCGCCTCCATAACTGCGGGATGCATAAACAGCACTTCCTCGACGTCGCGCGGGAGCACCTTGAAGCCTGAGACGATGATCATATCCTTCTTGCGATCGACGACATAAAAATAGCCTTCGGGATCAACCTTGCAGATGTCGCCGGTGTGCAGCCATCCCTCGGCGTCGATCGTGGCAGCCGTCTCTTCGGGGCGGTTCCAGTAGCCCTGCATCACTTGCGGGCCACGGACACAGAGTTCGCCCTGGGCCGCACCGTCGAAGGGCAGCGCTTCGCCCGTCTCCAGATCGATAATTTTGGCATCGGTATCAGGGAAAGGGACGCCAATACTGCCCACTTTACGCTGGCCGTGAACGGGGTTGCCGTGGGTCAGCGGCGAGGCTTCCGAGAGCCCGTAGCCCTCCACCAGTCGCCCGCCGGTCAGCGCTTCGAAGCGCGCTTGCACCTGTGTTGGCAATGCAGCCGACCCAGAAACGCAGACGCGCACCGAGCGCATGTCGTAGGTCGCCACGTCCTTGTGGTTAATAATGCCGATGTACATTGCCGGAACGCCGGGGAAGATTGTGCAGCGCTCCTGGGCGATGATTCGCATGACGTTGTCGATTGGTCGCGGGTTGGGCACAGTTACCAGTTCGGCCCCCAGGCGTACGCCATACAGCATTGCAGTGGTCATGCCGTAGACGTGAAAGAAGGGGATTGCCGCCAGGATCTTCTCATTGCCGGGCTGCCCATCGACCACCCACTCGTCGACTTGGGTGACGTTAGCGATGAGGTTGTGGTGGGCGAGCATAGCGGCTTTGGGTAGGCCGGTGGTGCCGCCGGTATATTGGAACAGCGCCGTCTCGTTCGGGTCGATCTTAACCAGGGGCGGGTTCGGTGCATGGCGCAGCAAATCGCTGAAGAAGAAGGTGTCCTGGTCGGGTTCTACGTTTACCCACTCCGGTTCGCGCCGCTGCGTGTTCTGCACCAGCAGATTGGATGGGAAGCGCAGGGTGTCGAAGACGTGTGCCACAATCACTCGCTTCAGCGGCGTTTCGGCGCGCACTTCGTGCAGGCGGGGCCAGAACAGGTTCAGCAAAACGATCGTCTCGGCGCCGGCATCATTGAGTTGATGCTGTAACTCGCGGCCGGTATACGTGGGGTTGATGTTCACTACGATGGCGCCGATGCGCATCGCGGCGAAGAACGTAATGATGTAGTGCGGCGAGTTCGGCAGCATAATCGCGACGCGCTCGCCTTTACGCACGCCCAGTTGGTGGAGCGCCGTCGCCATGCGATCGACCAGTTTATTCAGTTGCCGGTAGGTGAGCTTGCCCCCAATGGTGAATCGTCCGCCGAGCATATATTTGAGGACAAAGTTGGTGGCGATCTGGTTGGGGTAACGCTGGGCTGTGGCGCTGAGTAGCTCGCCCAGGGTTTGCTTGGGGTAGTTGAGCTTTGGGGCGACACCCGCTTCATACGCCGATAGCCAGGGTTGCTCCATAACGGGCCTCCTTCGTGTACAACGCAATCGATCAGCGCTGCATAAACGCTTTATGGCGCGGGCATTATTCTAGGGTGTACTATAACAGGTCTGCTCACACCGCTGATTGCTCGTTCGCTTACGCTCGACTATACTGAGCACACTGAGCCGGGATTGACGGCACTGAGCACCCTGAGCCGGGTAGCTCGCCACGCTAAGATGCGGAAAGATTCTCCCATGACAGCCCCTCAATCGGCTCGGATGCGCAGCGGTATCTTCGCGCCCCTCTTGCTCGTACTGTTCTTGAGCAGCCTGTTTACTCCCCCGGCGGCGCGAGCGGTAACCCTGCCGGCGTTGCCCGTTGCAACCCAGGCAGCACTTGCGGCAACGCTGGCCGAGCGGGCGGCAGCGATCAATGCGCCCGGCGCTATTTTGGCTGTAGAGCGCGCTGGCTACGCGCCCTGGGTTGGCGCTTATGGTCGCGCTGATCTGGCGCAGAACCTGCCGATGGAGCCAGTTAGCCAGATGCGTGTGGCGAGCCTCACTAAGCCATATGTCGCTGTGGTGACGTTGCAGTTGGTGCAAGAAGGTTGGCTGGCGCTTGATCAGAGTGTTGGTCACTGGTTGCCGGGGTTGGTGCCGGGCGGCGAGCGCGTCACGGTGCGGCATTTGCTCAGCCATACCAGCGGCTTGCCCGAATATATGACCGGCGGTTTTGTGGGCCGGGTGCGCCGGGCGCCCGAGCGCGTCTATATGCCTCAGGAGTTGGTCGCCGAAGCGCTCACCCGCCCGCGCCAGTTTACGCCGGGAGCAGCGGGGCGCTGGGCTTACTCCAACACAAATTACATTCTGCTGGGCCTGATTATTGAGGCGGTAACCGGCAATAGCCTGGAGACCGAATTGCAGCAGCGGATCATCGCGCCGTTGGGGTTGAGCCATACAGCCATGGCGCCGGCGCGGGCTACCGCTGAGGGGTTGGCGCGGGGGTATGTGCGCCAGAACGATTACAGTGAACTGAATATGTCGTTTGCCTGGGCCGCAGGGGGCCTCACCAGTACCGCCGAGGATACGCTGCGCTTTGGGCGGGCGCTCTTTGGCGGGCAGTTGCTGCGCCCTGAATACCTGGCGCTGATGCGCAGCTATGTTGCGGCGGGCCGTGATGCCTATGGCCTGGGCCTGATGCGAACGAGCTTCCCGGCAATCGGCAATGGCGAGGGCCACACCGGCGGGTTGGCCGGCTATCGCAGCGTTGTCTGGCACTTGCCGGAACAGGGCCTGACGATTGTTGTGCTTGTCAATCGTTATGAGGCCGACCCGCAGCGGATCGCGGCAGCTGTTGCTCGGCTCCTGGTGCAAGTGCAGTAGGCAGGCTGCAGCAAACGCAGCGCTGATCGCTTCAGGCGTGTAGGTTAGGCATAAGGAAGAGCGCATCCACAATTGGATGCGCTCTTCTAGATACCGTTGACCGCGTGCTGCATGCTACATGCTGCTACGCGCTCTTGGTCGCGTGGGCGATACCGCTTTGCAGGCTGGAACGGGTTGTAATGCTGCTCAGGTCGGCGCCCAGGCCCACCAGCGTTTGCGCAACCTCAGGGCGAATGCCGGTAAGAATAACCTCAGAGCCAAGCAGTCGAAGCGCCTGCGCGGCCCGAATCAGCGCGTTGGCAACCTGCGTATCAACTACCGGTACACCAGTGATGTCTAGAATTACGACCCGCGCTTTGCTCTGGCCGATGCCCATCAGCAGGGTTTCGATCACGCGCTGGGCGCGCTGCGAGTCTACGGCGCCGATCAGCGGCATCACCATCACTTCGTCGCTGATTGGAATCAGCGGCGTAGAAAGCTCGGCGAGGGCAGCATTTTGCGCCCGCAGCGTTTCCTCCTGCTGCATGCCCAGGCGGATCGCTTCTTCGGCGCGCTTACGATCAGTGAGGTCGGCGTGAACAATGCTGACGTGATTATTGCCTAGGGGGAAAACTTGGATCTCGTAGATAATTGATGCGCCTGCTTCGCTCTCGAAGGTGACTTCACCGAGATTGAGCGGTTGGCCGGAGGCGATCACCTGGGCATAGGTTTCGAGGAGTTGGTGCGGTACGCCTGGGAAGATATCAACCATGCGCCGTCCAATATCGGCCCGGAGATCTTGTTTAAGTTGCCCTGTCGCAGCCGGGTTAAAATTGACGAGCTGAAGCGAAAGCGGATCTTCTGTTCGATCCAGGTGCCAGATCATCACTGCGGTAGGAACGATGTGGAATATTTCTTCGAACATGTTGGTTGTACTGTTTGTGCCCACTGCTGAACCGTTCGTTACTGGCGACGGCGGCTGTTCATGAGGTGTTACTGCAAATTTCCTTGCTGGAGATGCCGTTGCTTCTTGGCCGCGCTGACGCTGGTACTACCTTATTCCTGCGCTTAGCATATATCTAGCAAGATACGGCACAATTACCGCTGCGCCCGCTCACTTCGACAAGCTCGCCAACGGACGCAGGACGGCGCTGAACGGGTGCAATTGATAACTGCAAGGAAACCTTTACCCACTACTGAGGGCCATAAACAGGCGTCCTGTTTGCGCAGGCTATTCAGCTTGATCGCATCACGATGCGGTGCAGACACTCTGCATGCGCTCTACGGCGAACCGCTGGGCTAGGAGCATTAGAGCACTGCGCAGCATGACTGAGCTGCTGCGGCCACTGAACCGGGTGGCGCGCTGCGCTCGCGCCATTGTACGCAGGCTCAATCGATCTGAGCAATGCTGTAGGCTACGGGCGGCGGCAGTTGGTGGGCCTGCTGATCCGCCTCGGCCCGATCGTCCTTCAGTTCAACCCCGGTCAGTTTCCGACGGCGGGCCTGGGTCATCAGGTAGATTAATGTTTGTTGCGCTGTAGGATAACGTAAGCCCTGGCGGTGGATGTTCGAGATGCAGTTGCGTTCGGCATCGCTGCGACCAACCTGCGGCCCGTAGGTGAGATAGATCCCCAGGCTATCGGCGACACTGAGGCCGGGCCGCTCCCCAATCAGGAGCGCGGTCTGCTCAGCGCGTAGGATCGCCCCGATCTCGTCGCCAAGCGCCACGCGCCCTTGTTCGGCAATCACGATCGGGGCCAGCCGCCAGCCCAGGCCGGACAGGGCATGCGCGGCGCTAAGCAGCATTGGTACGCCATGATCGTGGACTGCCAATGCCGAGAGTCCATCCGCGATCACGAAGACGGCGTCATAATCGGTAGCCGTTTGCGCCGCCAGCGCTTCCAACGCCTGCCGCGACTCCGCACTCAGGCGGCGCCCCAGGTCGGGCCGTTTTAGGTAGGTTGCGCGATCCGCAGCGGCGCTCTGGACGCGCACCGTTTCCAGGCCCTCTGCCGCAAGTTGCGCCTCAAGCACGTCGGCCGCAAACGGTAAGTGGACGGCATCACGCGCACGGGCGTGATCGGCCTGAAACGCCAGCAACGCATCGGTCGGCAGGCTATCGCCCGCACGCCCCAACGCAATGCGGGCATTCGTCACACGCCGCAATGCCTGCCAGGGGTTTTCGGTCACTGGATGCTGATCGCTCATTGCAGTTCTCCAGGTGTTTCTTTCAGGCGGCACGGGGACACGGGACACGGGGCGAATCGTCTGATGATCTGATGATCTGATGATCTGATGATCTGATGATCTGATGATCTGATGATCTGATGATCTGATGATCTGA
>JBBRUG010000213.1:0-10342 GCA_038247995.1 Chloroflexales bacterium
CCCCTCCCCGCCCTCCACGCGGTGTCAAGCGTTTGAGCACGGTGTCGGGAGGCACCATACGGAAAACTGGCGCAACGATTGTGCTTGACATGGGGTCCACCATAGAGATCTCCTACCGACGCTTGAGCACAACCCGCGAGGTGTAGCCGGTCGCCGGATTGACGACGGTGTGCTCCTCGTAGAGCACACCGTCGATTTCGACCCGCTGCACCCCGCTGGAGTCCAGCACTTGATTCATCGACTGCTGCACCATTGTCACTGCCCAGGGGAGGAGCGGCAACAATTGAACCCAGGACAATACCATCCAGAAGAGTGCCGTCTCCGGCGCCCATGTCACAAGGAAGCTATAAAAGATCTCCAGGATCGCAGCGCCGATGATGGCAATGGCTTCGGGCGTGCCTGCGTTGACGGCGGCTTCCGTTGCTGACGCGGCTGCCTGCTGCGCATTCGCAACCCCGTAGTTCATGTGGATCAGCAAGTCCAGAAAACCCACGAACGCTAACGCAAGCCCAAACATCGGGAAGATCAAGGCAATGACCAACCCCACCACCTCGATACCTGAAACCGCAACCGAAAGCAGAATACGCACGTTTTCAGACAGCGATGACGTGAACTCGAACGCGCCGAGCGCGTTCGCCATATGCAGAATGGTCAACTCCCAATAAAACCGGGCTAATGCAAGTATGCCGACGGTGAGCACAAACCAGAGCAGAACGCCGGTCCACCGGATAACAGGATCGCGGTTCGTGGTGAATTGCGAACCAAAGGTCAAGGCGTGTTTCACGACCTTCGGCATCCTGACTCCATTGCCAGCATGCTTCACAATCACTTCGGGGAGCGTCCCTGACGTGGCGGCGTTGTAGGCAATGCTGTAGTCGGCCGCCCAGACCTGTCCATTCGGCAAAATGAGTAAGCTCGTATTTTCACCGTAGCCCTTGGCGAGAATCGTGCGAAGCAGTGGTAAAAGAATAAATCGCTGCACGCTATCATCAGATAGCACTTGCTGATTCCCGATAACCTCATCCCGGACAACGGTATCATAGAGATCCATCGTGAAGCCCGGTCGATCAGGATCGTTGAGCAAGACGGCAAACGGTGGCACGGCTTGATCAGGAAGGTCTCGATAGAGTTGTGTCCACAAGCTGGAGCCGAGTATCTTGTTGATAAGCACCGGCACTTCAGGAGGCATTGCCGCACTTGGCGTCGATTGATCCCCTGCTGATGCTGCGGCAGCGGAACGCCGCGCCGCGTTTCGGAATGAAAAGCCCATAAAAAGCCTCCTTCGGTAATGCAAAAGACTGACACCGTGACTATAGCGGCAGTGCCAGGGCGGTAATTTCACAAAAGCGCTTGTGTATTTCACAATCTGTGAAGTTTCGCCAGCGTCGCCTGAAATCGCTCAGACGACACGCCAGCGCATGTTGTGGTACGATACAGCGCTGTCGTCTACTGATCGCATGAGAAGGATCTCGCATGACACAGCTTTCCCCCGTCCATATCGGCTCAACCATCCGTCTCTACCGAAAACACCGCAACCAAAAACAAGAAGACCTAGCCGCGCGCTGCAACATTTCCGCCTCGTACCTCTCGATGATCGAGCGTGGTCAGCGAGCGGCTAACCTGCACTTGCTGTCCTTGCTCGCCAACGCCTTGGGCGTCAGCATTGCCGAACTGCGCGGCGACGGCGGCGGAAGCGGTGATGATGGTGGGAACGGCGGCGATGTCGGACTGTCCGGCCCCGAAGAGGAAGCCATTCTGGCCGCGAGTTGGGAGTTGTTCTATCACGGGACGCCCCGCCGCGCGTTCGATATGGTTTACCACGCGATTCGGCGGTTTGATCGGCGGCTCGAACGGCAAGATGACGTTCGACCGCCGGATCATGAGCCAGTTCCACCAGTTGGCCGGCGTCTTGGCCCGGGATCTCGGCGATCTTCCGGCGTCTGCGCGCTATGCCGCCTTTGCCGTCCACGTCGCGCGCGACCTCGGCGATATTCCGCTGACGGCCAGCGGGCTGTTCCGCTACGGCCGCACCCTGCTGGCTCAGAAACGCTACGACGAAGCGATCGCCGTCTCTGAAGAAGCAGCAGCGATGGCGGAACGCTGCGGCCCGACACTCCGCGGCTACCTGCCGCTCAATCTGGTGGACGTGCTGCGCGAAAGCGACCCGATGCGCGGCGGCACGATGGCCCGCCAGCACCTGATCACGGCCTATCGGGTGTGGGACAAGTTCGGCGAACAGACGGATGGTTCCTTCACCGCGCTCAACCCCGCCGGCATTGCGCATGCCGAAGCGCGTCTCTTTATCCAGACTGGCATGAGCCTCGACGACTGCCGCGCCGCGATTGAGCAGGCGAAAAGCACGCTGCCGTCCCGCCTGGGCCGTTGGAGTGTCCAGATTCAGGCGACGGAAGTGCTGATGTACGCAACCCACGGGGAGATCGACAGCGCCGTCACGCTGGCACTGCCTATCATCGACCAGGCGCGCGCTTCCCGGACGACCTGGGGCCAGATCCGCGACAGCCTCGAACGGCTCCAGCAGCACAGCCCCACCCACCCGGCTGTGATGAACATGACCGAGGCCGTCCGAGTCGCTGGTTTGCGGTGGAGGTGAAACGTGTACGATGTACTTGTCATCGGCGCCGGGTTTGCCGGCGTCGAAGCCGTTGCTACCGCAACGACAACTGGAGCCCGTGTTGCACACATCCGCCCCGATGAGCGGATGTGTGCGTTTTGGGGCACTGCCCGCCTGGGCGGGAAACATCGCTGCATTCTCGCTGCCGAACTGTCCACTCTGGTCGCGATCACGCCGGGAGCGGCAGATCTGGCCGCAATCCACACCCGCAACCTGGGCCGCGCCGGCCATAGCGCCGATCCGGTGCTGCGGATGCTCCTTGATCGCGCCGCGTTCAGCCAGGCGGTTGCGTACGCCATTGCCACGCTGCCTCAGCCCCCAGTGACTATTCGTGCAGCCGCAACAGCCCTGACGCATGCTGGTGATGCCTGGGAGGTTCAGACGAATGACGGCGAGCGGGTACGGGGCACAAGTGTTGTACTCGCCGTCGGCGCGGGGGTTGATCAGCGCCGGCGGCAAGGACAAACGATTCATGCACACACCTCGACGTGCCTCATTGCCTCGCTCTGCGGTGTTGCCGGCGTGCGTCTAGTGCGTCACGCCAGCGCAGTTCCGCCGCGTATCGACGGCCGCTGGCTGCCGGATGGCGTGCAGTGGATTGATCCCGAACCTGAGCCACGGTCATGGAAGAACCAGCGCAGTAGGCACGTACAGCAACCGATTGCGCAGCTTGCGCTTCCGTCCGAGGCTATCCCACTACGACCACCGCCAAGCGGATGGGGTGTTGGGCCGCGCTTTTGTCCCGGTCTGGATCGGCGCGCCCGCGCCGATGGTTCGATTATGGTGTATCTGGAGCCTGACGATGCTTCCGGGCAAACAGCCTGGATGGTCGGCGCTGAAACGAGCCGAAGCGTGGATGAACAGGTGCAGATCTGGCAACACCTTCCAGGTTTTGATCCGCGCTTCCTGCTGCATCCAGCCTACGGGGTTGATTTCATCGCGCTTGCGCCTGGGAGCGTCAGCGCATCGGGGCAGCTCCTGAACGCTCCAGGGATCTTTGTCGCCGGGCAACTGGCCGGCACATCCGGCTACGAAGAAGCGGCTGTCCAGGGGCACGTCGCCGGCGTTAATGCCGCCCGGTATGCGGCTGGCCTAAGTGAGATCGTGCCGGATGCAGCGACAACAGCGCTAGGGGCATTGTGCGCAGCGATTGCGCAGCCGGAGCGGGATGAGGGGCCACTGCGCTTTGTCGCACAGAACGGTTTCCTACGCGCAGATAGCGCGGCCGTTCGCACACATGCGTGGGCGCAAGCTGCCGGACTGCCGCACACGCTGAATCTCTCCCTGGAAATGGCCCAAACTATTCTGCGCCGAACCGTCACGCCGACAACAACGGTCAACCAGAAACTCAGAGCACTTGGGTTGCCGCCTGTCCATAAGCCACGCAGCCTCTCCAGTTTGCTGCGCAGCGGCCTGGATTACGAACAGATTGTTCAGGTGCTGCGGGACGTTCCGCCGCTCCCCAGAGACGCCAGGCGGCAAATCGCCGGCCTAGCATTTGGATTGCGTGGGTAGTGCAGAAAGAGACAAGATAGGGAGCGTACAATGGGTGGTTCGCGCGCGGGCCGAACGGGTAGCCCGCATCAACGTGGCGCACGGTCGCCGCAGCGTCAGCCAGACGCCGGCGGATAACGGTTGCGGCCTGGTCCGTACCAGAAGGATTGTTTCGGCATCGTGCTGCTCCTCAATAGCCTTCCGGCGCCCGGTAGCGGTCGAGGTTCTGGAAACGGGTTGTACGAGACTCAAAACGCAGCGGAACGACGCCGAGCGGCCCGTTCCGGTGCTTGGCCAGGTGGATTTCCACCAGGCCCTTCTTGTCCGTTTCGCGGTCGTACAGTTCTTCGCGGTAGATGAACAGCACCAGATCCGAGTCTTGCTCGATGCTGCCGCTTTCTCTCAGGTCTGAGAGCATGGGAATATGGTTTTGGCGCCCTTCGACCGCGCGCGAGAGCTGTGAAAGCGCGACCACGGGGATGTCTAGTTCCCGCGCCAGTGCCTTGAGTCCGCGGCTGATTTCGCTCACCTCCTGCACCCGGTTTTCACTCTTCCGACCGGACATGAGTTGGAGGTAGTCAATCATCAGCACGCGACTATCGCGCTCAGCGCACATCCGCCGCGCCCGCGCCCGCAGTTCGCTAATACTTTGGCCTGGGGTATCCTCGATGTAGATCGGCAGTTCAGACAGCACGCCCATGCCTTCCATCGCTATGTGGAGTTCGTCCGTGCGGAGCGTGCCATTGCGGAGGCGCTGCATATCAATGCCGGTGTGCATTGCCAGCATCCGTTGCACCAACTGATCACGGCTCATCTCCAGGCTGAAAACGCCAACCCCCTGATGCGCCGTATACGCGACGTTGTAGGCCAGCGACATTGCCAGTGCGGTTTTGCCGACGCTCGGCCGCGCGGCCAGGATGATCAGGTCGCTGTTCTGCAAGCCGCCGGTCAGCGCGTCCAGTTCGGTGTAGCCGGTCGGCACGCCGGTAATTTCACCGCGCCGATCCTGCGCCCGCTCAAGGCGGGCGAAGAGGTCGTTCATGACCGCACCGATAGGCACAGCACCCTCATGGCGTTGCCCCTGCGTGACGCCCTGGAGCGCTGTTTCGGCCTTGGCGATGACATCCTCAAGCGCGTCTTCCTCACGAAAGCCAAGCGCACTGATCCGCCCGCCAACCTCGATGAGCCGGCGAAGTGTCGCCGTGCGTTGTACCGTCTTGGCGTAGTATTCGACGTGAACGGCCGTCGGCACTTCAATAGCCAATTCGCCCAGAAAGGCCAATCCGCCAACCAGATCCAGATGACCGCGCCGGCGCAATTCAGCGGCAACGGTCGCAAGATTCGGCGGTTCGCGGCGGTTGTAGCAGGCAAGCATCGCCTCGTAGACCAGGGCGTGCTTTTCGAGGTAGAAGTGATCAGGCGGCAGCCAGGCGGCAACCGGGATAATCGCGGTACGCTCCATCAGGATCGATCCCAGGGTCGCGCGCTCGGCCTGCAGGTCAAACGGAATGGGGCGGTCGATCATTGGGCGCCTCCTGATGCGGGTACAGCGATACCGAGACATTCGGCAAGATCTGCGGGCAGCGGATCAGGCAGCGGATACTCCTGCACCAGCCGGCGCAAAACCTCCTGTTTGGCCTGTTTGTTCGGCGCTTCTCCGTACCGTAATGTCCACTCGCGGAGCAATTCCCTATCCGCAACCAGCACCGGGTGGTAGTACAGGATTGTGGACGGAATGGTCGGCATGCGGGGATCGAGAGTCGGCGCAGCCGACGTGCCGACGGCAGCCTCGCGGCGGTAGTGGTCAAAGAGCGCGTCCCAGTTCGCCCAGTTCGCCTTTGCCCCGTAGCGCTCGTGGAAATTGGTGAGCACAATGCGCCACAATGCGGAATCGGTGACGATTGTGCGGAGTTCAGCTTCGCGGGCCGAGGAGATCCCGCGCTCCGACCCGGCAAAAGAGCGCCAAAGCGCAACCGGATCAGTCGCGTTGATGTCGCCCGGCTGGCTGGCTACGTCGGCGAACGGCGGTGCGCCATTCTGCGCCACGGGAGCGGCTGGGGGCGCGCTCACCTGGAGCGGCACGGGGGGATCAGCTTCCTGCGTGGCGGCAGGCGCTTTTTCGCGGGCGGTTCGTGGCTCTGGGGCGGGTGCTGATTTCGCGCCACTGGCTTTGCCGTAATCACGATCTTCGAGCGCGGTAGTCGAGAAGCAGCATGCGCCCTCCATTCGTCCGAGGAACGTGTTGAGATTCTTGATGTCAATGCGCTTTGCGGGGTCATCGCGGCGGGCGTCGGCAAAGAGCATGACCCGCCCAACCCAGTACGCGCTGAAGGCGCCGGCGAGTCCTGCGGCGTAGCGATCCACGAGCTGCACAATCTGCATCGTGTCCCGCTGCGAGACTGGGACACCGATGATGTTCTCCCAGATGGTCAGCAGCGGCGATCGTAGCGGCGGCTCCCCTGGAGGAGGGGCGACGGGGATGTCGCCGGCGAGGGGATGGATCGGCGGCGATACCGGCGCGACCGACGGCGCAACATGCGCGATCTGCCGTAACAAACCGGCGCTGAGTTGCTCAATGAGCGCCGGTAGGCGCTGTTCGATGGTTCGGTTGATCAATTCTGAAAGATCGTCGGAAGTGGGTGTGGGTGTGTGGGCAGCGGTGCTGCGCGCCTGCTGCGCACGCTCTCTCTCTTTCTCTCTCTCTATCATCCATACGGCGTTACTATCGGGTAACACATCGCCCGACGTGTTACTACCGGGTAACACCACAACGCCCAAACTGTTCTCATGTGGTAACACCGCAGCGCTCGACATGTTACTACTAAGTAACATCGAAGCTCACGATCCACGAGCGATCTGTTGGTCAGAACCAGGATGAGTAGCCGTGCGCAGCACCACGCAGACAATGGCGTCTGGATGTTTGAGCCATGCTGATGTGGGGGTACCAAAACATACTTTGTGGGAAAACAAAAGGCCGCCGACAGAACATTCTGTCGGCGGCCTTTTTGGATTGTAAGCGCTGGCTAGACTTCGACGCCATAAATCGTGCGGGCGGCCTCGGGGCTGACAAAGCCCTGCGTAACGTCGGCGCGCACAAGTTCGGGGTCGCGATCGCGGGGCGGGCCGTAACCGCCGCCACCGGGCACTTGCAGCACGCAAATATCGCCCGGCTTAAAGCTGATCGGCACAAAACGCTCGATCCGCTCGCCATTCACGAACACTGCGCCGGGTGCGCCGGGCAGGCCGTCGAAGAGGCCAGGGGCCGGGTTGCGCAGCAGGTCGGGGCGGATAGTGAGCGTAATCGGCTGTTCGGCCACGCACTTGAGCGTATATTCGACGCCCAAACCGCCCCGCTGACGCCCAGGCCCGCCCGAGTCGGTCATGAGCCGCTTGCTCAGCATCAGTACCGGCGAGCGCAGTTCGGTGATCTCGGCCGGCGTGACCGTACTATTGTGCGGGTAGGCCACCGGCGGGTGACCGTCGGCTTCGGCCATGGCGCCCATACCGCCGTGGGGCAGCACATGCACGTTGAAGCGTCCGAAACGCTTGTCGCTGCCGTTGAAGTGGAACGGGAAGATGCCACCGGCGGCGGCGATCGTCTCCTGGGGCAGCAGCGGAGCCAGGGCACCAAAGACCAGCGGCGGGATGTGCTTCATCACCTTAGCGCGCGCCTTCACCGGCGCCGGGAAGGTGCAGTTCACAATGCTGCCCTCGGGGGCGACAACCGTGAGCGGGCGCACCAGGCCATCGTTGTTGGGTACGTGCGGCACGAGCATGCACTTGATCGGGTAGACCGCCGTGGCATAGGTCATGTTGAAAGCCGCGTTGATTGCCGCATCCCACTGCTGTGGCGAACAGCCGTCAAAGTCGAAGTGCATCTCCGAGCCGCTGATTGTGATCGCCACTTTGAGCGTGAAGGGCGTCAGATAGCCGTCGCCGACCACTTCGTGGGTGTAGACGCCATCGGGCAGATCGCTGATCGCCCGGCGCAAGGCCGCCTCGGAGCGATCCTGGATGGTGTCGGAGAGCAGGATCAGGTCGTCCAGGCCGTAGTCGTCCATGAACTCGTGAAGCTGCTTGATCGCCATGCGGTGCGTGCCGACGATCGCGCGCAGGTCGCCCAGGACGTTCTCGGGCACACGGCAGTTCGCTTCGATGATCTCGATCAACTCGTCGTTGGGCGCGCCGGCCTTGTAGAACTTGGCGGGCAGAATGCGAATGCCTTCCATGAAGACATCGTAGGCTTCCAGGTCGCCCAGGTGGCCGCCGACATCGGAGACGTGAGCCACCGTGCCGAGGAAGGCCACGACCTTGCCATTACGAAACATCGGCGTGACGAGGTTGTAGTCGGGCAGGTGGGTCGAGCCGAGCCAGGGATCATTGGTGACGAGCACATCGCCTTCTTGCAGCGTTTCGAGCGGGAAGCGCTTCACCATATGCTTGGTCGTAATCGGTAGCATTGTGCAGAACTGCGGCGGGCTGAACTGCGCTTGCGCAATCGCGTTGCCGCCGGCATCCATGATGATGCAGCCGAAGTCGTGGCTTTCACCAACGATGGTCGAGAATGAAGCCCGGATCGTGGCATTGTCCATCTCATCGGCGATGGTGACGAGACGCTGCCACTGGATCTCCAGGGTGATCGGGTCGAGCGGTGTGTTCATGTTGAGTGATAGCAGTGATAAGTGACGAGTGACAGGGTGACAGGGTGACGAGTGATACAGAGAGAGCCAAAGCAGTCACCGCGCCATCGATGATTAGCATGGCTGCCATGCCCATACCTAGCCGTTACACGGACGGGCTGTCAGACTGCAAACTGGTCAGACTGCGGACTGGTCAGACTGCGGACTGTCAGACTGCGGACTGTCAGACTGCAAACTGTCAGACTGCGAACTGTCAGACTGGAATGACCGGAGTGTAGCATATTCGTTGCGTACATGTCAACTGTCAACAGTTGACTTGACAAACCCTTAACGCTCCTGTATGCTTGCCGCACACCAAGTGGCCCGCAAGTGACTCGCTGTGTACCCGCAACCCTGATCTGCCTGGGAGATCGTCATGACTGCTCCGGCTACATTCCGTTTTGGCTTTGATATTGGCGGTACGTTTACCGACTTCGTGCTCTGGGATACGCAATCCGGCGCACTCCATACCTATAAGACGCTTACTACCCCCGACGACCCGACGCGGGCGGTTCTCGAAGGCTGGACCGCGCTGCTCGAACGGGTTGGCGCGGAGGGCGGCCAGGTTGAATTGAGTATTCACGTCACGACGCTGATCACGAACGCGCTGATCGAGCGCAAGGGAGCGCGGGTGGCGCTGTTTACGACGTCTGGCTTCGGCGATACGCTTGATACGCAGCGCGAGATGCGCTACGACATCTACGACCTGCACTCGCCGCCCGTCACGCCGCTGGTGACGCGCGATCTGCGCTGCGAAGTTGATGAGCGGATGAATACGTTCGGCGAAGTAGTAACGCCCCTGAATGAAGCGGCACTGGAGCAGATCGCGACGTTTATTGAGCGCCACGATCCGCAGGCCGCCGCGATCTGCTTTTTGCACGCGTACCGCAATGATGCCCACGAGCAGCAGACGGCCGCCTTCCTGCGCGCGCGCTTCCCCAACCTGGCCCTGGCGCTCTCCGCCGAGGTTGCGCCCGAGATTCGCGAGTACGAGCGCATGTCCACCACCGTTGCCAATGCCTACGTGCAGCCGCTCGCCCAGCGCTATGTGCTCGCCTTGCAAGAGCAACTCCAGCGCCTCGGCTACCCGCGCGACCTCTACCTGATGCTTTCCTCGGGCGGGATCACTATCGCCGATACCGCCGCCCGCTTCCCGATCCGCCTGGTGGAGTCCGGCCCCGCCGCCGGTGCGCTCGCCGCGATCTTCTACGGTCAGGTCACCGGCCATCCCAACCTGGTCGCCTTCGATATGGGCGGCACCACCGCCAAGCTCACGGTGATCACCAACGGCCAGGCCCAGATGACCCACACCTTCGAGATTGCGCGTATGCATCGCTTCAAGCGCGGCTCGGGGCTGCCGGTGCGTATCCCAGCGATTGAACTGATTGAGATCGGCGCGGGCGGCGGCTCGATTGCGCGCATCGACGACCTGGGCTTGCTCAAGGTGGGGCCGCACTCGGCGGGCGCCGACCCCGGCCCGGCCTGCTACGGGCGCGGCGGCAGCAACCCCACCGTCACCGATGCGAACCTGGTGCTC
>JBBRUG010000214.1:0-10318 GCA_038247995.1 Chloroflexales bacterium
ATCGGGAAGCAGGAAGCAGGGATAAAGAGTATCGTATGCATAATGTCACGCCACATCGGTTTGCCCCGCCTGATCCAGCGCTTTCTGCGCCCAGGCTGCTGGTTTCGTCGGCGAAAATCAGGCCGCCGCGCTTGCGCGTGCGTGCCATCGCCCGCCCGCAATTGCACCAACGCCTCGACGCCGCGCACGACATGCCGCTCACCCTCGTCGCTGCGCCGGCCGGCTATGGCAAAACCACCCTGCTCGCGGCCTGGCTCCTTGAAGCGCAAAGCGCAAAGCGCAAAGCGCAAAGCGTGAGCGGCGGCGCGCTGAAACGCTCAAACGCTGAAACGCTCAAACGCTTCGCGTGGCTAGCCCTCGACGCCGCCGATAACGATCCGACGCGCCTACTCGCCGGAATTGTCGCGGCGCTCCAGACGACCATTCCACACCTTGGCGCGGCGGCCCTCCCGCTGCTCAGCGCCGGCCCGACGCCGGATTATCCCGCTGCGCTTGCAATCATCATCGGTGACCTGATCGCGCACAATCAGCCCATCATTCTGGTACTCGACGACACACACCTGCTCACCGATCGCCGTGCCACAGTGCTGCTTGCCGACCTCGTGGAACGCCAACCGCCGCCGTTGCGCCTGATCCTCGCCGGGCGCGCTGATCCGCCACTCCCGCTGGCGCGGTTGCGCGCACGCGGCCAACTCAACGAACTGCGCGCCGCCGATCTGCGCTTCACGCCCGACGAAGTTGAAGCCTTCCTGCGCACGACGATGCAGGTAACGCTCAGCGATGCGCAGGCGGCGCACCTGGCCGAACGTACCGAAGGCTGGCCGGCCGGGGTGCAACTGGCGGCTCTGGCCCATCGGCAGCAGGCCGCCCCGCTCAGTGCCGCCCCACTCAGTCGGCATCGTTTCATCCTCGACTACCTCGCCGATGAGGTGCTTGCCCAGCAGCCGCCGGAGATTCAGGAATTCCTGCTGATGACGGCAATCCTGGAGCGTATGTGCGGGCCGTTGGTTGATGCGTTGTTGGAACTGCAAACGGACGGTGGACGACAGACGACGGACGACGGACGACGAGCCATCGATGAACTCCAGCAGACAACCGCGAGCGGAGAGCGGACAGCGGTCGGCGGTCTGCCGTCAGCCGCGATCCTGGCCCAGATCGAACAGGCCAACCTGTTCCTCATTCCCCTGGACGATGAGCGGCGTTGGTATCGTTACCATCACCTATTCGCCGATCTATTGCGTTATCGCCTTCAGCAGCGCTTTCCTGAACGTATTCCAGTGTTGCATCGTCAGGCGGCGCGCTGGTTTGCCGCCGCAGGGTTGGTCGACGAGGCCATCCAGTATGCATTGGCCGCAGGCGACGCCGTTCTGGCTGCCGACCTGGTTGCTGCTGAGGGGCGCAACCGGCTTGCGCGTGGCGAACTCGTGACACTGCGTACGTGGCTTGATGCGTTGCCGCCCGAACAACGCCGCGCCCGACCGCAGTTGCTTGTCCTGGAAGCCTGGACGCAGGTCTGGGCCTACCACCCTGAGGCGGTTGCGGCGGCGCTGGCACAGTTAGACCAGCGACCGGACGTGCTGCCCGCCGAGCTTGCCGCTGAGGTGCTGGCGCTCCAGGCGTTCCTCGCCCGCGACCGCGACGACCAGCCCGCAGCGTTGCACCTGGCACACCAGGCGCTCGCCCAGGCTGGCGACGACCCGTGGCTGCACGGCTTTCTGCACGCCGGTATGGGCGACATGGCCTGGTTCGCCGAGGATGTAACGCAGGCACTGGAATGTCACCGCTGCGCCCTAGCCCATGCGTGTCGCTGCGGCGATCTGTCGCAGATCGTGGACGCCACCCACAGCCTCGCCCAATTCGAACTGCTTCAGGGCCGGTTGATGGCCGCCGAGGCCGCCTATACGTATGGCATGAACCAGTTGGCCGCGTTTGGTGCAGCGGCGCAGCCGTTCCGCGAACTGCTCGCACTGAGCCGGGCCGGAGTGCTATATGAACGCTACGAACTGGTTGATGCGCGGGCGGCGGCTGAACTCGGCCTAGTTTGGGCGGCGCGTTGCGGCCTGAGCGCGTATGAGCCGTTTGTACAGATCGAACTGGCGCGGATCAGTGCTGCTCAGGGCGATACGCTGACGGCACGACGCGCACTCTTGGCGATGCAGCAGGGTATGCAGCGCATGGCCGGCACGACGAAGCGTGAACTGCCAGTCTGGTTTGATACCCTGCGTTTACGTCAGGTGGAGATCTGGATCAGCCTGGGCGACACGGCCGAGTTGGCACGCTGGGCGCTGGAGCACTGGACGCCACCCGATCCCACCGCCGCCGTCGGGCCGCTGATCCGCCAGTTCGCCCTGGCCGCCGCGCTGGTGGCCTGCCTGGATCACGTCGAGCGGCTGGAACCGCTGGCGCAGCAGGCCAATGCGCCAATCACGACGCTGGCCGCCCAATTGATCGCCAGTTGTCGCCAACGCTTCACGGCGTGGGGGCTGGGCGCCGTGGTGATCGAACTGGAAACGCTGGCGGCAGTGCTGCGCCGGCATATGGGCGAACCAGATCAGGCCTTCGCCGCTCTTGATCGCGCCCTGGCGCTGGCGGCGCCCGAAGGCTTCGTTCGCCCGTTCCTCAATCGCGGCGCGCCGATGGAGGCTCTCTGTCGGGCTGCCCTGACACAAGGAGTCAGCACACCAATACACATCGCATGCCTGCATCAGTTGCTCAACATATTTGCAACCCGCCCCGCCAATGAACCGGTCACCGTGTCACCCGGTCACCGTGTCACCAGTTCACCAGCTCACCCCATCACCCCGCCCCCGCACCATGCCTTGATCGAGCCGCTCACGCCCCGCGAGATCGACGTGCTCCCGCTGCTCGTCGCCGGTTACTCGCACCGCGAGATTGCTGCCCGGCTGATGATTGCCCCGGATACGGCACGGACGCACATCAAAAATATTTATGGCAAACTGCAGGTGCAAAACCGGGTCCAGGCCATCGAACGGGTGCGGGCGCTGGCGTTGGTATAAGCTGTCGGGGATGCGGGGGGCGTGCGAGACGGAAGCATCCGCAGATTACGTAGATTGCGCAGATAATCGAAAAGTGGGCAGGTCGCGACCCACCTGAGCGCGGCACAACAGGCTGCTGATAGGCTGTCTGCTGCATTGTTACGAAGCGGCCTGCCCGGCGGCGAATACCGCGTCAACCGCCACCGTTAACCCCGGCAGCAGCGCCGATGTTGCCTGTTCGCCGCGCGCGAAGCTGCCGTATTCCACATACCGGCCTTCGATAAGCGTCAGGACGGTAATCGTCGCGGTGAGCGGGTTCACAATCCAATACTCAGGTATGTCTGCCTCAGCATAATCAGCGCGTTTCACCACGGTATCGCGCTCCGGATCGTCGGGGCTGACGATCTCCAGCACCAGATCGGCGCCCAGCCAATACGCGTCCTGGTTGCGCGGGTCGCTTTTGTTGCACAGGAGCAAGAGATCCGGCTCACGAAACTTGTCGGGGCGGATCTGTAAGCGCAGGGCGGCAAAGAGTACTTCGCCGCCTAAGGGATGAACGACGGTGCGAAACAATTCGTAGAGAAATGCAAGGATGCGCTGGTGGGTACGGGTCGGCATGGGCAGCACTTCAAGCACGCCGTCGGTAAACTCGATCAACTGGTTGGTCTGTTCGGTGAGTTTCAGATACAGTTCGGTCGTCCACAACCCCTGAAGCGCAGCGATGTTCGTTTCCACGCCGGATTGCGGCCAGACCAGCTTGAACAGTGGAGCTTCGGCTGTTTTCGTCATTGGCACTTCCTCTCCAGGTTCAGCAACTGTGCGCGACAAGACTTTCCTTATTGTAACACACGAACACAAGTTCGGTTCGTGAATACCGCAAATGGGTGATCTTCCGCGCCGCGCCGCCGGGTATACTACCTGCACATAATCGCTACGCTAGTACAGCCTTCTACAGCATTGCTCAGATCGATTGAGCCGGCACAACCAGGCGCGAGCGCAGCGAACTACCCGGTTCAGTGGCCGCAGCAGCTCAGTCATGCTGCTCAGTGCGCTAGAAGTTCGGCTCCGGTTTTTGACGACGGACCACCGACCACGGACGACTGTGGAGCGTGGAGCGCAATGTGCACGGCACCGGCACGCGCTGTGCGGCCTGCTTTCTGCTGCGTGCCTCCTGTGTCCTGACCCAAAGCCCATCCTCATCTACGGAGATGCCTATGCCGCAGCATCCTGCTGCCGAGCGGCTGGATTTGTGCTGCCCGGCGCGCTATCGCATCATTGTGCAAGCTGTGCTTGATCCGGCGCGCGCAGCATGGTTCGCCGATCTCGACCTTGTTGTCTGCGGCGACACAACCATCCTCATCGGCGTGATCGCGGATCAGGCGGCGCTGCACGGCGTGCTCGCCAGGGTGCGCGATCTGGGCGTGCCGTTGCTTGAGGTGCGCTACATCACTGAGCCTACCGCATAATTGAAAGGTTGCCGCAATGGCTGCATCACTCCCACACGATCGATCCCAATCTTCTGCATCGGCTGCGCCGCAGGCGCCATCCGCCCAACGCCCGACGGTGTGCTCGACGATCAACCGCCGCCGGACGCAACTCGCGCTTGCCGGCCTGCTCAGCGCTGTCGGCAATGCCGCCGGACTTGTGCCGTTTCTGGTGATCTACTTCATTGCCGTGGAAGTGCTGGGCAAACCGCTCGCCGCAGTGAACGCCGGTTGGCTCTGGACGCTGGCTGGGATCGCGCTGGGTGCGGTGGTAATGAAGGCCGCCACAACTGCCCTGGCGCTGCATGTGTCGCACATCGCCGCCTACAGTATTCTCTACGACTTACGCATCGCCGTGGCCGACCACCTCGGCCGCCTGCCGCTCGGCTACTTCAGTGCACGCACCACCGGCCAGATCAAGAAGGTGATCCACGAAGATGTGGAGCAGATGGAAGAGGGGTTGGCGCACATGATCCCTATACGCATCAAGCTAAGCTACATCGTACAGGAAGCTCTTTTCGGTCATCATGGAGGTGCGAGCCAAACCGTGATGAACGCTCAGGAGCTTCCCGATGGATACGATAGCACAGGTTGCCACGGCCATGCGTGAGATCCTCACGACCACAGCGACTACGCTAGCGCGAACAAGTGGTTTTGTCCAGCGCACCTCCAAACTAACGGGCGCGGGCTTTGTCCAAGCCTGGGTCTTTGCCTGTATGGCCACGCCCATGCCCCTGGGAAGATGTGTGCCAGAGCGCGGCGACGGTGGGCATCACTATCACGGCCCAAGGGCTGGAGGATCGCTGTGGCACAACGGCCGCTACCTTTCTGGAGCAGGTGCTGGCCGCCAGTCTGCAGCAGGTCATTGCCGCAGCGCCGGTCGCAATCCCCCTGCTGAACCGCTTTGCCAGCGTCTTTATCGAAGATAGTTCGACGATCCGCTTGCCTCCGGTGTTGGCCGAGACCTGGCGCGGCTGTGGTGGGAGCACCGACGCGGCAAACGCGGCCCGCAAGGTGCAGGTGCGCCTGGATCTGTGCTGCGGTACCCTGAGCGGCCCCGTCCTGCAAGACGGTCGCGCCGCCGATCAGCGGAGTCCGCTGCAGGACGAACCCATCGTGGCCGGGGCGCTGTATCTGGCCGATCTGGGCTATTGGAGCCTGGATCGCTTTGCGCGGATTACGGCCGACGATGGGTTCTGGCGGTCACGCTATCTACCCCAAACCGTGCTGTTCACGGCGGATGGCCAACGCTGGGATGACGTGCGGTGCGTCTTGGAGGCCCAGGACACTGACCAGGTCGATCTGCCGGTGACCGTGGGCGTGCATGCGCGCGTGCCGGCCCGGTTGCTGGGCCTGCGCCTGCCGGCGGCGGTGGCCGAACAGCGCGCCGCCAACAGATCATCGTCGAGGCGCGCGCCGCCGGCAAGCCGGTCAGCGGCGACCTGCTGCGCTTGGCCGCCTGGACGATCTGCCTGACCAATGTCCCCGCCGACCAGTTGAGCCTGCGCGAGGCGTTGGTGATCGGCCGCGCCCGCTGGCAAATCGAACTGCTCTTCAAGCTCTGGAAAAGTCACGGCCATGTGGACGAATCGCGGGGCACGCAGCCCTGGCGCGTCCTCTGCGAGATCTACGCCAAGCTGTTGGCGGTCCTCATCAGCCACTGGGTCATGCTCACCGAGGCGTGGGACTACCCAGATCGCAGTCTGGTGAAGGCCGCGCAATTCATCCAGAAACACGCCTTCCACCTGGCGAGCAGTCTCTGGTCGCAACTGGCCCTGGAGGACGCGTTGAACGTCATCCGCGATGGTTTGCGCGCGTGTTGTCGTATGAATACCCGGAAGAAGCATCCCAATACCTACCAATTGCTGATGAACCCGGAGCTTTGGTGCTTAGCTTGATGCGTATAGGGGCGTAGCGTGATGCACCCCTGCCCACCGCTGTTCATGGGCGGACAGAACATTCAGTTCATTGCGTCACATCCCGCATTGGAACGGCGAATTTGCCCTCACCCCGTCCCCGCTCCCGCGCGGGAGCGGGGTGCCGCGTCAGCGGTGGGGCTTTGCCGGTAGTTCCGCATCAGCGGGGTGACCGAGATCCCATGGACGACGATCGAGGCAGCGATCGTCACCAGCACCAGGCCGGTCAGCGTGCGCCCCAGCGCGGGATCAAGCCCGTGGGTAATCGCGTACATCAGATAATAGATCGAGCCGATGCCACGTAGGCCGAGCCAGCCGATCAGGAAGCGTTGAATGCCCGGCATCGGCCGACCGATCAGGCTGGCCTGGACTGCCAGAGGGCGCACCACCAGGAAGAGCAGCGGGATGAACCAGAGCGCTGCAACCGGCACCTCAGCCCAGACTGACGGCAACAGAATTCCGACCAGCAGCACCATTGCCACCTCGCCGATCCGCTCAAGCTGCTCGTTAAAATCGAGCATTGCCTTGGTCATATAAGCTGAAGCCTGTTTGTGATCGGTCGCAGCATGTTCTTCCTCGCCCATCATCGCGTCCACCTGAACCGCAGCTTCATCCGACATCGCGCCATTTTCGCGCAGTTCAATATTACGTAAAGCTAGGCCGGCGGCGAACACCGCCAGGAAGCCATAGGCATCCACCAGATGCGCTACGCCATACGAAAGTGCGATCAAGCCGAGGGCCAGAAAATCGTCGAGCCCGACGGCGGTGCGATGCTCGCGGCGTAGGTGCAGCACGACCCAACCGATCCCCTGACCCAGAAACCATCCGATCAGCAGCCCGCCGCCGATCTTCCAGAACACATCCAGCGTCAACCAGCGCCACCCAAACTCGCCGAGTTCGTGCAGACCAAGCAACCCCAGGCCGAGCATCACAAACGGAAAGACCGTGCCATCGTTGAGGCCGGCCTCTCCAGTGAGTCCGAAGCGCACCTGGTCGCGATCCGTCGGGTGGTCGATTTGCACTTCCGAGGCGAGCACGGGGTCGGTGGGGGCAAGTATGGCGCCGAGTAGCACCGCAGCGCCGAGTGATAGCCCGAGGCCGAACATACCGGCAAGCATGATCAAAGCAATGGTGATCAGCATCGCCACCGAGGCTAGGCGCAGGGGCACCCGCCAGATCGGATCGCGGAGATTGCCGCGCAGTTTCAGCCCCGCCGTGAACAGTGAAATAATCACTGCAATCTCGCTCAGGTGCTCCAGCAACTTCGCATCGGCAATTGGATCAATCGTGAGCAACCCCAGGCCCAGTGGGCCAATCCCAAGACCGATCAGGAGATAGATCATCGAAGTGCTTACCGGCAACCGCTTGAGCAGTGTTGTGGCCAGCGCCATGATGACCAAGATTCCGCCGATGATGAGATACCACAATGTGACGACCATATGTTGCTGCTCCCTCGCGCCCCGCTGCTCTGGCGTTCGATTTGATTATCTGAGGTGGATAAGCAACATACATACCAGCTAACCACAGACATCGCGCAGGAGACCATGGTAGACTATATAGACACCCTGATCAGCCTAGCCGATACCACCGTACACTTCGTCCCTCCAGTTACGTGAGCGATAGCGCTAATGACTGAACCCTATCTACACGATCGAGTTTGGCACAGCGAACCCGGCGGCAAATTTTGACAGCACGGCGGGTTCTGCCAACCGGGCCTGTGCCGGTCGTTTTGGGGGCGGCTGGGGCGGCGCCGGCGGAGGCTTCTAATCGCGGGATCGATGAGGCGACCTTGGAGCAGATCGCGACCCTCACCGATGGCGCGTACTACGCCGCGACCAGCGCGGGCGAACTCCAGCGCGTCTTCCAGGATCTGCCGCTTTCGTACACCACCCGCGCCGCGAGTACTGAGATCAGCTTTGGCTTTGCCGCGCTCGGGGCGCTGCTCGCCGCAAGCGCCATCAGTGTTTCGCTGTTGCGTAATCCGCTGCTGTAGCACATCGCAACAAAAAACCTGCCCGATGCGCGATCTGACAGATCTTGCGGCTAAACCTTCAGCGGCGAGCATAATGCTTGAGCCGTCCGCTTGGCGTGGGGCACGCGCCGGACGCCCACCAGGGGCGCCGTGGATGTACCCACTGCTCTAGAAGCTGTATGCAACGGGGTTGGCTGGGTTCCCGCTTGCGCGGGAACGACACGCGCAGGCGCCCACTGCTTTTATGTCGCGCCCGCGTAGGCGGACGTCTAGTGTGCTGCGCGCGGCGGTGACGACACCTTGGCAAATAGTCAGGGTGTCCTTAGCGCCGTACAGGCGGAACAGGCTGGCGTTCGACCTGGTTCAAGGCACGGCGTCGCATTAGGATGCGCGCAGTCTGAAGGCCGATCCAGGCAAAGAGATAGTACATCGCAATTGCCACCAGCGCCGAGGCATTAAACACCGGCACGCCGTAGGTTGGTTCAGCCCCTGGGCCAAAAAGCGTCACGAACGGCGCTATGAAGAACCACGTCAGGCCGTAAATAAAGGCTGCGAAAGCATTATCGGGATTCGCGCCGAACATCATCAGAAAGAAACGAATCAGGATAAAGATCGCGATTACGTGAATGGAGAAGTAGACTGCACGCCGCGCTCCGCGCCAACGTAGCCAGGCCATGTCTTCCGCTGAGTGAACGACGACCTGAGGGCGTTCAGTCCGCGTGCTATGCAGTTCACCATCGACATAGGTTGTTTGCTCGTCGATGATCCGCGGTGCCAGTTCAGGTTCGAGCGCATCCGGATTGGAGGTTCGCGGCTCGGTAGGCTGTACTGGTTGATTAGGATCCAAGCTCATCGTTTTTGCTCCTTTGTATAGCGCTTCGTTAGGCCGAGTCGGCGTCGGGCTTGGTTACTTGCGCCCCCTGAATTTCAGATGTTGCAAACTGCGACATACAAATCTCTTCAAGTCACGCTCACAGAGCACAGCTATGCGTGCTCCGCTGTTGTCATTTGCACATTGCGTGCCAGCGTAGGGTAAAGTGCGCCACGAAAAACGGCACATCCAAATATGTGCCGGGCTGATCAAAAGCTATAAAGCAGTCAGGTGCAGCCTGAGCCGCACCTGACCGCTGGATTGTTTACTCAGTTTCGGGCAGAATGCGTACACTCTCGGCAACGATCGCCGTCTCGTCCGAGTACGCGCCGAGGACCGGATCAGGGAACTCGTAGGCCAGTTCCTGCTCAAGTGCCATTACGTGGAACTCGCGCACCGTGCCGGTCACCTCAACTTCGGCATCCTCAACAGCTCCTTCCGTAGGAATGGTTGTGTTATCGACGCCTACAACCAGCAAGGAATCGAAGCTGACCAGCGCCGGATCGCTGAGCGTAAATGCACGCGGACCGAGCACCTCGCCCAATGGCGCCCGAATCGTTACCATCTGGCCGATGTACTGCTCCGGGTTGTTGGCAATATCGCTCAGGGTAATCGCATCGCCGTTCATGCCGGTATCGCCGGTCATCGGCGTTGCTTGGAGATCACCCGGCCCCGGCAAAGCTGTGCCATCGCCCGATGGCTGATCGGCCGTACCAGTGCCGCAGGCTGCCAGCAGGGCGCCGAGCAGCAACGTGATGGCCATGAGACCGAATTACTGAACCATATTCGGCTTTTGGGCGGTAAGAACAGTTACACGCTGTCTCATCATAAAACTCCTTTGATGGCCGGCCTTGGGTGCGCACATCTTCCAAGACCGGCACCATAGATTACAATTACGCTAGACCATCTGGTCGGTGTCGTCGAGCACGAAGGTCACCTGCATATTCACGCGATAGGCGGTGATCTTACCGTCCTGGATGCGAACATTTTGTTCTTTGATCCAGGCGCCTTCAACATTGCGCAGCGTAGTATTCGCGCGCTTGATACCCTCTTGAATAGCATCCTCAAAGCTTGTGGCC
>JBBRUG010000215.1:0-10278 GCA_038247995.1 Chloroflexales bacterium
AGGGTCTTGGTCTCCTTCAGGAGCTCTAAGACGGCCTGGGCCTTGAAGGTGGCGGTGTAAGACTTTTTCATAGACCTATTCTACCGAACCCTGGCCGCCAGACTGTGCAGATTCCTGGGTCCACTATACACTGAAGCACTGAAGCACTGAAGCGGGGAGGGGGTAAGCATCGCTGAACATTGAGTGTTACATTCGGCATCCGCCGCTGAACATTGAGTGTTACATTCGGCATCCGCCGCTTCAGCGGCCTGCTGCTCCGCAACCATGAGCAGCGCCCTTCAGGGCGCGTTTCGCAATGCCGAATGATCTGATGTTTTTAGCGTTCTACCGCTCTACCGCTCATGACGCACTTCGTCATTTCCATGTTACAATACGCAAAAGCCTCCTGTTTCACCTATTCTATAGCGTTACGAGGTTGTTATGAACGCATCGGCAGGCGCGAGCCGGCTGGCAGGGAAGGTGGCGCTGATCACCGGCGGCGCCGGCAATATCGGCGAGGTGATCACCCGTCGGTTTCTGGATGCGGGTGCAACGGTTGTAATCACCGGGCGGAACAGCGCAAAACTAGAGGCGTATCGTACGCGTCTGCTTGCCGAAGCCGCTGCGCCTGAAGAACGTGTAGTGGCCGTGGTAATGGACGGCAGCGATATGGCTCAGGTACGCACCGGCGTTGCGCAGATCGTCGCTCGCTTCGGGCGGGTCGATGTGCTGGTGAATAACGCCGGGAGCGCCGGTGCGCGCCAACGCCTGCCGGACATTCCGCTCAGCCGTGCCGAACTCACCGGCGGCGATACTGAAACGCTGCTCGATGGGATTGGCAACCTGATTGGGATCAGCTGGAACCTCACCCGCGCCGTTGCGCCGCATATGCCGCCCGGTGGCAGCATCATCAATATCTCGACGATCTTTTCGCGCACCGATTATTACGGGCGGATCCCCTATGTTGTGCCGAAGGCCGCGCTGAATGCGCTGAGCCTGGTGCTGGCGCAAGAATTGGGCGCCCAGGGCGTGCGGGTCAACCTGATCTACCCCGGCCCGATCGACAGTGAGCGCATTCGGACGGTCTTCCAGCGCATGGATGAACTAAAGGGTCAGCCGGTGGGTAGTACGGCCGAGGGCTTTTTTAACATGATGCGCCTGAGCCGCCCGAACGCCGATGCCGCGCTGGTGAAGGGTTTTCCGACCACCAACGATGTGGCCGGCGCGGCGCTCTTTTTTGCCTCCGACGACGCTGCTGCGCTGAGCGGCGCGGCGCTGGAGGTGACGAACGGCATGGATGTGCCGCTAGAGAGCAGCACCATTCTTAGTGAACGGCCTGGTTTGCGCGCCGTCGACGGCAGCGGACGGGTGGTGCTCATCAGTGCCGGCGATCAGGTCGAAGACACGATGGCGCTTACCGGCGTGCTGCGCGCCTGCGGCAGCGAAGTGGTGATCGGCTTCCGCTCGCGCGAAGCCGTCGCGCAGTTGGAACAGATCCTGGCCGAGAGCCGTCGTTTCGGCGGTGCCAACTACATCCCGCCGATCGTGCTGCATATCGACCCGCTGGAGCCGGAAAGTGTTACCGACGGCCTGAACTGGATGCGCGAACACACCGGCGGGCCGCATGTGGCGATCGTCCTGCCTGGAGATAATGCTGCGCCGGAGGCGCCCCCGGCAACTGCCGACGACGGCACGGTTGCCGCGTTCCTGGCCGAAGAATTGGGCGGCGCAGTCGCGATCGCCAAGTATCTCGCCCGTCACTGGCAGGCCACTGCGATTGCCCCCGCTGCGCAGGCGCCCGAGCCGCGCGTGATCTTCCTCAGTAATGGCGACGACAAACGCGGCAACCGCTATGCCGATCTACTGCGCGCCGGGATCGAGCAGTTGATCCGGGTCTGGCGTCACGAAGCTGCGCTCGATTATGCTCGGCTGGCAGCGGAAGCCAACACCACCCGCCCGCTCGCTCCGGTCTGGGCGAACCAGATCGTGCGCTATGTGAACGATGAAGCCGAGGGGCTGGAGTTTGCCTGCGCCTGGGCGGCGCGCCTGCTGTTGGGCAATCGCCAGGTCGATCAGATCAACCTGTACCTGCCGCGCGACATCGTCGCCACGACGGGTGCGCAGCGCCCCTCATTCGGCTGGGCCGAAAACCTGATCGGCCTGCACATGGGCAAGGTGGCGCTGATCACCGGCGGCAGCGCGGGTATCGGCGGTCAGATCGGACGCTTGCTGGCGCTCAGCGGTGCGCGGGTGATGCTGGCCGCTCGCGATCGGCACAAGCTGGAGCAGATCCGCGCCAGCATAATCGGCGAACTGCGCGAAGTCGGTTATGTTGATGCCGAACAACGCGTGCAGATCTTCCCCAACTGCGATGTCGCCAACGAAGACCAGCTTGTTGCGCTTGTCGAGCGCACCTTGCAAACCTTCGGACGGGTCGATTATTTGCTCAACAACGCGGGCATTGCCGGTGTGGAAGAGATGGTGATCGATCTTCCGCTGGCCGGTTGGCGGAACACGCTGAATGCCAACCTGATCAGCAACTACTCGCTGATTCGTAAGCTTGCGCCGCTGATGCAAGCCCAGGGCAGTGGATATGTGCTCAACGTCTCGTCGTACTTCGGCGGCGAGAAGTACGCAGCAATCCCGTATCCCAATCGCGCCGACTACGCGGTGAGCAAGGCCGGACAGCGGGCCCTGGCCGAAGCGCTGGCGCGTTTCCTCGGCCCGGAAGTGCAGATCAACGCCCTGGCGCCTGGGCCGGTGGAGGGTGATCGGCTGCGCGGCACCGGCGAGCGGCCCGGCCTGTTTATGCGCCGCGCCCGGCTGATCCTGGCCAACAAACGGCTCAACGATGTGCATGCCGCGCTGATCGAAGCCCATCGCGCCAGCGCCCGCCCGGTGCACGAACTGCTACAAGTGGTGTTCGCAAACGACGTGCGCGCGCTCGCCGATGACGCAACCCTGCCCGACGCTCTGCGCAACCTCGGCAGTGCGATCACGCGCAACGACACGCCGAATGCCGCCGGTGGGCGCTTCCTGATGAACGCCGATATCGCCGCAAAGCTGATCGCGCGCCTTGCCACTGGGGGCTATCTAGCTCAGGCGGCGGGAGGCAGGCCGCAGGAGGCAGGTTCCGAATCAGGTCCTTTGTCCCTTGCCAGCCAGCCGCCCGAGCCATTCTTTGCCGGTGCGGCGGTGGAACGCGAGGCGCGCAAGGTGCGCGACGGCATTATGAGCATGCTCTACCTTCAGCGCATGCCCACCGAGTTCGACGTGGCAATGGCTACAGTCTACTACCTGGCCGACCGCAACGTCTCCGGCGAGACTTTCCACCCTTCCGGCGGCCTGCGCTACGACCGGGCGCCCACCGGCGGCGAACTGTTTGGGCAGCCGCCTGCCGAGCGTCTGGCCCAGTTGATTGGGGCGACGGTCTACCTGATCGGTGAGCACCTGGCCGAGCACCTGGAGCTGCTGGCGCGGGCCTTTTTGGAGCGTTACGGGGTGGGGAAGATTATTCTGATCACCGAGACGGCCGCCGGCGCAGCCGAACTGCACGCACGCCTGAGCGACCATGTTACTGCGAGCCGGGTTCATAGCATTGTGGCCGGCGACGACATCGAGGGCGCACTTGATCAGGCGCTTGCGATCTATGGCCGCCCAGGGCCGGTGGTCTGCACGCCCTTTCACCCGCTACCAGCGCTACCGCTGGCCGGGCGCGAAGTGGGGAACTGGAGCACCGTGCTCAGTGAAGCAGGCTTTGCTGCGATCTGCGAACAACAGCTAACCCATCACTTCCGCGTCACGCACAAACTGGCGCTGATGGACGGCACGGCAATCGCGCTCGTGACGCCCGAAACGACGGCGACGTCGAGTACCGAGCAGTTCGCCCTGGCCAATTTCGTGAAGACTACGCTGCACGCCTTCACGGCGACGGTAGGCGTAGAGTGTGATCGTACGGTGCATCGGTCGATTGTGAACCAGGTTGACCTGACCCGGCGAGCGCGGGCCGAGGAACCACGCAGTGAAGCCGAGCGCCGGCAGGAACTTGATCGGCTGGTGGACGCCGTGTTACTTGCCACAGCGCCCCTGCCCCCCGCCGACGACAGCCGCTACGCCGGACGGATCCATCGCGGTCGGGCGATTACGGTGTGACCTGCGGCGTAGGGGCCCGTTGCCATGCGTCCCTACGCCTTTTTTGCCACCACAATCCCGAACGTCGAACGGAGCGAAACCACCTTTCCGGCTGCTTCAACCACCTCAAAACGCTCGCGCAGGTGGGCCGGGGCGGCAAGCAGCCAGCGTTCCAGGGCGTCGCGCTCGGTTTCCGGCATGCGCATGCGGGCCGTCCACTCCAGGAACGGATACGGATCGCGCGGGTCGTCTTCGGCGTGGAGCACCGTCAGGCCGGCGGCTGTGCAGAAGCGGCGCCACTCGGCGTAACTGTAGGCGCGGACGTGGCTGGGGTCGCGCCAGCGTTCAAACCGATCCATAAAGCGATCGGCCTCAGCGTCTTCCAGGCCGATATGGTCGGAGACAAGCAGCATACCGCCGGGGCGCAAACCGGCGACGGCGCTATGCACAAAAGCCTGCACATCGGCGAAATGATGCGCGGCAACCCGACAAACCACCCGGTCGAGGCTGGCCGGTGCGCAAGGCAACGCCTCAGCGGCACAGCGCAAAAAGCTCACATTGGCGGCGCCGCTGGCGGTAAGGTGTTCCCGCGCGGCGTGGAGCATTGCCGTCGTCAGATCGCTGGCAATCACATGCTGTACGCGAGGCGCCAGCGTCAGGGCCGCGTGACCGCCGCCGGTGGCGACATCAAGCACCAGTTCGTCGCCGTCGAGCGCTGCGAGATCGACCAGGCGCAAAAGATCGCCGCCGCGGGCGTGGGTGGCGCTCGTGACATAATCTTGGGCTGCGGGCGCAAATTGGGCCTGGACGCGAGCCTGAACTGCGGCGTGATCGCCGGGAAGCGGAGCGGCCATGGAAAGAATCCTTTCAAGCCCTACAGCACTGCGCAGCATGACTGAGCCGCAGAGGCCCCTGAACCGGGTAGCGCGCTGCGCTCGCGCCTGGTTATGCAGGCGCAATCGATCTGAGCAATGCTGTAGGCAGCGGGTTGCACCTATCCGATGCCGTGTTAGAATAAGTATGTGAGGAATCATAGCACAATCCGGAATGTCGCGTGTCTGCAACGTGGCGGACCAAAGAACGAGGTGGATCAATGAGCAAGGAGTACCAGTATCCATCGCTGAAGGCGCGTAAGCGCGCTCGCCAGGAGTGGGACGCCCAACGGATCCGTGCGCTCCGTGAGTACATGGGGCTTACGCAGCAACAGCTTGCCGATGAGCTTGAAGTGCGCCAGCAGACGATCAGCGAATGGGAGACCGGCATTCATAAACCGCATCGCTCGACGCAGAAGACGCTCTCGCTCGTGGCCGAGCGGGCCGGTTTTGTCTATCAAGTATCCGAAGCACCTGCTCCGCTGAGTTCGCCCAACGGGGAAGAAGATGCCGCTTGACAAATACACGTTACCGGATTAGAATATACGTGCGTGTCTGAACCCTTGGCATAGCGCATAGCCTGCACCGCCAACGGCACGAGATCTCTATCGTGCCGTTTCTTATCCCATTTCTATCCGTTATCGTGTTAAAGAGGCTATTATGCAAAGCTTGCCCCGTGTGCCTTGCGCCCAACTGCGTTGCTGGTATGAGGACGAACAACTTGGTGTCGCCAGGATCGCCGAGCGCGTGGGGTGTAGCCCGGCCACAATCTCGAACTGGCTGCGGCGCTGCGCCATTCCGGCCCGGCAAGGGCGTTTTCAGCCGCTTGCCATCGACCATGGCGAGTTACGGCGGCTCTATCTGGATGAAACTTTGCCGCTAGCCGAGATTGCCGCAGCATTTGGGGTCAGCGTAAGCACGATCAATAACCGGCGGCGCGCATACAATATTCCCAAACGCGGCCTGCGGCCCCGGCGCTGAGCAGAGGAGCATAGCCGGCAGCCGGTCGCGCAGTGCGTTCCAATGCGGCGTACATCAACCTCACGCCCATAACGGTCATCTGTTTGTGTACCAGGCCGAATCCAGCATGCAAAATAGCGACTATAGGCGTAAAAGAGCGTGAGGCGTGGGCCGTGCAACATACCTGCTTCCGCCTGCTTACGCTCGCTCACGTCCTGAACCCTGTGCAATCTGCGGATAAATCGAGAAACTCTTTGCACTTTGCCTGATCATGGCTCCGATCTTGCTCATAGCAGCGCGTTTTTGCGCATGAACGTTGTTGACCATTGCACTGCTCTGTGCTAGAATAGCGCCGATATGCTCCAATGCACCCAGCCGCGGCCCGATCGGGCGTAGTGAGGAAGGATAATCCATGGCGGAGCCGGATAGCATCTTGCAGTTGGGTATTGAGGCGGCGCGTGACGGAAACAAAGAAGAAGCGCGCAATCTCTTTCGCCTGCTGACCCGCCAGGAACCGAATAGTGCTCAGGCATGGCTCTGGCTGGCCGGCGTCGCCGAGAATCGTGAAGAGCGCCAGGCTGCTCTCGAACGCGTCGTTGCGATCGATCCCTCCAATGAAATGGCGGTCAAAGGGCTCCAGGCGCTTGGCGTGCGCTCGGACTTCGATGAACCCGTTGCTGTCGCGCCGGTCGTTGTGCCGCCGCCGGTTGCAACACGGCCGGTTGACCCTGTGTACGACGATGCTGATCTTGATCCTTTTGCTGAACTCGATGCGCTCTCTGATGTTATGGCCGATGCTGAAGCGCCTGTCCGGCGTGAGCCTGTAGTTGCTACTCGGCTCGATCCGTATGATGCCGATCCGGCAGTGACGGCGCGCGACGACCGGCGAACAAGCCCAACTCTGGCCGGCAGCAGTGCGGCGCGAGCTGATCGCAACAATCAGTATCTTGACGATGATCTGGAGCCTGATCGGCGCGGCCCGAGCCCGTTGCTCTGGGCGTTGCTCTTCCTGACGGCGCTGGCGCTGATCGGCCTCGCGGTTGTATTCTTCTTGCGCCCTGGCGACACACAACCCGGCGGGGTGGCCGGCGTGGAGCAGACAAGTATTGCCGCCACGAGTGCGGCGGGCGCCGCTGCAACTTCCGAAGTCGGCACTGAACCGACGCCAATTCTCGGCGCTGAGGGCGAACCAACGGCTGAGCCGACTGAGCCTGATCCAACTGAGCCGGCTCCGGAACCGCAGCCGGAACCGCAGCCGGAACCGCAACCTGAGGTTCCTGACGCGGCGTTGGCTAACCCGGCGATTGTGGGGGCGAATACACCGCTGGAAAGTCAGGGCTGGCTCTACGACTTTAATCAGCCGACGTATGCCGCGCCGATCATCGGCCCGATTGGCGGGATTCAACCGAATAATGGTCGCTTTGTCGTGGTTCTCGCCTTTGCAGTCAATAATACCGGCCAGGAGCAGGCCATCCCAGGCAACTTCTTCGTGCTGAAGGATGCCCAGGGTCGGGTCTGGGAGGCGCGCCCGGACGTGTCGAGTGCGTATGTTGTCCCCGGTGTGAATGCCGATCTCGCGCATCCGCAACCGCTGCCGCCCGACGGCCTGACCCGCAGCGTAGCCCTGATCTTCGACGTCGCCCCCGATGCGACGAACCTAGTCTTCTTTGCGCGCAGTAATCCTGGCCAGGGCTGGCAGGTGCTGCAAAGTGTCTGATGAGCGCTGATCTTGAACGCTTGCTCCGGGTTGGCGTAAAGGCTGTGCGCAGTGGCAATACCGCTGCTGCGCGTGGCCTTTTTCGCGCCCTTGCCCGTGAACACCCCACCGATGTGCGGGTCTGGTTGGGCCTTGCCGGTTCGGCGAGCGACCGCGATGAACAGCGGTATGCGCTCGAACAGGTGCTCGCGCTTGATCCGCAACATGTTAGCGCACGGAATGGCTTGGCCCGTCTCGATGCGGCGCTGCCGCCCGCCCTCGATCTCGCACCGGCAACCCTCCCGCCGCCCGCTACGCCGCCACTTGCGCCGCCACCCGCGCTTACGCCGTCGCCAATTGTTGCGCCGGAATTGCCGGATCCGGTTGTGCAGGATGCTGAATTGCTGCCGTATCCGACGCCCAAAGCCGCACCGCGCGAGGGGTATTTTCCGTTACTCAATACCCTGGCGCTCGGCGTCATTGTTCTGCTGGGTCTAATTTTGCTGGTCGTACTGTTCTGGTCGCGCAGCGCGCCCCAACCGCAAACCGCATCTCCCGCCCCGACGGCGCTCCTTCCCGGCCTAAATCCCAGCCTACCTGTAGCTGAGCAGCCAACCATTGTTCTGCCGACGGCTGTGCCGCTGGAACCAACCCTAGCAGTGCCGCTGGAACCAACCCTAGCAGTGCCGACTGCGCCTGCGGTAACGCCTACGCCGGCTGAGTTGCCGCTTGGTGCTGTGTTGGAGTTGGATGGCTGGCGCGCCACGCTACTCCGCCCCGATTATGCGCTCCTGCTTGATGGGGCGATCGGTGAACTGCAGCCCAGCGGACGCTTTGTGCTCGCGCTTATGGCAATCAGCAATGGTGCGCCGGAGCCGCGTAGCTTGCCCGCCGATCTCTTCACCTTAACCGATAGCCTCCAGCGGATCTATACCCCGCTCCCGAATGCCTCGACGATCTATTTGGCGACCTATGGCCAGGAGTATGGTGATCAGGCGCTTGAAGATCCGTTTGCCGCCCAAAGTGGCATGCTTAGTATTCCCCTCCTTTTCGATGTGCCGCCCGACGCTGTAGGGTTCACGCTAACCCTGCGCGGATCCCCCGGCCCGGGTTGGCCAATCACTGGCGGCGATACCTCAGACGCCGGTCCATAGCGGTCTTCAGCCAAACTATTCACAGAAGGAATGGTTTGCGTCACTTTTGATGCTCCTCAAGCGGTATATGCGTAGCGCCATTTGCGCTGCATAGCCCACCCGAGGAGGCTTTGGTGACGCCACCTATACTTGCCCTGTTGCTTACGATTTGGATCACTCTCCTTGGCGCCCCTGTCGTGTCCGTGCCGCTAAGCCAGCATAGCCCCACTTTGCTGATCAACGAGATCCATCCCGCCCCGCTCGCCGGCCTGCGCGAGTGGGTCGAGATCTATAATCCTGGGCCGGTCGACATCAATCTGACCGGCTGGCAGATCGATGATATCGAAGGCGGAAGTAGTCCAGTATTGATCGCTGCCGGCACCCTCGCGCCGGCTCAAGGGTTAGTGGTGATCGAATGGAGTAGTGTCATCCTCAACAATAGCGGCGACAGCGCCCGGTTGATCAATCCGCAGGGGCATGTAATCGACGCGCAGAGCTATCTCGATGCACCTCAGGGGCAGAGTTTCGCCCGCATTCCTGATGGCGCCACGACCTGGGCCTGGATGGCGCCCAGCCAAGGCAGGTGGAATGTAGCGCCGGAGGTGACGCCTACCCCGACACCGACGGAAACTGCCCCCCCTTCCCCTACCGAAACACCAATCCTGACGCCGGATACCAGCGACACGGCAATGCCCGACGTAACCGCCAGCGCAACGCCAACCGCCAGTGCGACACCAACCGCCAGTGCGACGCCGACAGCCAGTGCGACGCCAACCGCCAGTGCGACGCCAACCGCCAGTGCGACGCTGACCGCCACACCCGATCTCCAGCAGATTATGATCAATGAGATCTCGGCAGCGGGCGACCCCGAATGGATCGAGCTGTACAACGCCGGCTCTAGATCGATCCACTTGAACGGTTGGCAGATCGTGCGTGTGAGCACTGGCCAGCCGGTGCAGCGAGCTTTACCCAATGTCGAGTTAGCCGCCGGGGGTTTTCTGCATGTTGAACTGGCTGTGCGTACGCTCCCCAACGACGGCGCAACGCTCTGGCTCGTCGATGGAAATGGCGTGCAGATCGGCGAGGCAATGAGTTATCCGGTGCTCACCGGTAATCAGGTGTATGCCCGTACGCCCGATGGAACTTCCGTCTGGCTGGTGACCACCGACCTAACACCGGGCGCGCCAAACCCGTTACCGCAGCCTGGCCCCACCATTGGGCCTTCAGCTACGCCGTCGCCAACCCGCACGCCGTCGCCAACCCGCACGCCGTCGCCAACCCGCACGTCCACAGCGACCCGCACGCCGTCGCCAACCCGCACGTCCACAGCGACCCGCACGCCCTCACCAACCCGTACGTCCACAGCGACCCGCACGCCCTCACCAACGCGGACCGCAACAGCTATGCAAACTCCGTCGCCGACGCGAACTCCGTCGCCGACGCGGACCGCAACAGCTATGCCAACTCCGTCGCCGACGCGGACGCCAACATTGACGCGGACGCCGAC
>JBBRUG010000216.1:0-10190 GCA_038247995.1 Chloroflexales bacterium
AAACCTGGGCCGAGGCCGATGGCGATGTGGCCGAGGCGATTGATTTCTGTGAGTGGTACGCCCGTCAGGCGCTGCGCCTCCAGGGCACGTTCCAGCCGCTCGCGCCGAATCCCGGCGAGTACAACCAGTTCCGCTATATCCCGCTTGGCCCGGGCCTCGCCATCCCGCCTTGGAACTTTCCGCTGGCAATTGCGACAACGCTCACCGTCGCCCCGATTGTGGTCGGCAATACGATTGTGCTCAAGCCCTCGCCCCGCGCCCCGGTGATGGCGGCGAAGCTGATGCAGATCCTCGAAGAGGCCGGATTGCCGCCCGGCGTGGTTAACTTCCTACCCGGCGATGACGCAGTGCTGGGCGACTTTCTGGTTGATCATCCGCAGGTACGCTTCATCGGCTTCACCGGCTCCAAAGCGATCGGATTGCGCGTGATGGAGCGGGCGGCAGTGCGCCAGCCAGGCCAGAACTGGCTCAAGCGCACGATCCTGGAGATGGGCGGCAAAGACGCTACAGTCGTAGACGAAACGGCCGACCTCGAAGCAGCGGCGCAGGGGATCGTCGCCGGCGCGTTCGGCTTCCAGGGCCAGAAGTGCTCGGCCTGTTCACGGGCGATTATCGTCGAAAGCGTCTATGATCATGTGCTCCAGCGCGTCGTGGCGCTGACGAATGAGTTGCGGCTGGGCAATCCGGCGCAGCCCGAAACGCACGTCGGCGCGGTGATCGACAAGCGCGCCTTCGACAGCATCTCAGAGTACATCGCTATTGGGCAAGAGGAAGGACGGCTCGCGGCGGGCGGCGAGGTGATCGACCACAAGCTCGTCGAGGATGGCGGCTACTACATCAACCCGACGATCTTTGCTGATGTCGCGCCGCGCGCGCGGATCGCGCAAGAGGAGATCTTCGGCCCGGTGCTGAGCGTGATCAAAGCGCGTGACTTCGACGAGGCGCTGGAGATCGCCAACGACACCGAGTACGGCCTCACCGGCGCACTCTACTCGCGCAGCATCGAACGCCTGGAGCGCGCCCGCGAGGAATTCCACGTTGGCAACCTGTACCTGAACCGCAAGTGTACCGGCGCACTGGTCGGCATTCACCCCTTCGGCGGCTTCAATATGTCGGGCACCGACAGCAAGGCCGGCGGGCCGGACTACCTGTACCTGTTCACGCAGGCCAAGTCGATTGCGGAGAAGTTGTAGGAACCAAGGAACCAAGGAACCAAGGAACCAGGGAACCGGGGAACTAAAGAACCAGGGAACCAGGGAACCGGGGAACCGGGGAACTAAAGAACCAGGGAACCAGGGAACCAGGGAACCAGGGAACCGGGGAACCAGGGAACCGGGGTGGTTCTAAGGTTCTATAGTTCTAAGGTTCTTTGATAGTTGCCAGCATACCCGGTTGATCGTCGCATTGGCGGCGCGGGCGTAGAAGCTAATCGGGCCGACCCAGCCGATCTCGCAGTGGGCGTGGCCCTGAGCGCGCAAATCGGCGAGGCAGGCGAGGAGCAGCGCCCGGCCCAACCCCTGGCCCTGGAGCGCCGAATCAGTGCCGGTAGGGCCGAACGTGCCGGAGAGTCCGCTGACACTGTGGCAAGCAAAGCCGCCGATCTCCCCATCGCGCAGCGCGAGGAAGATCGGCGGCTCGTGCATTGTGAAAGCATACGCTGCCTCCCAGGCCCAACTGGCGCTCCAGTGCGCCTGCACCCAGGCGCCAACAGCAGCCTGCTCAGCGGGACACGCCCGCTGTACCGTCCAGCCATCGCGCAATACCATGGCTGCGCGTTCGGCCGCCCAATCGCGGGCCGCCAGATCGACCTGCATATTGATCGCCTCGCCCACCCGCGTATAACCCTGGCGCGTCAAGAGGCAATAGGCCGGCGTGTCGCGCACATCGAGACCGGGGTACAAGTAGTTGGGTGCAATCCCACCGATGCGCAGTTCGCTGAGGCCGGCGGCAGCCATACGCTGTTCGAGTTCGCCTAACAACTGCGTCCCCAGGCCACGCCGACGCCATGCCGGATGCACCGCCAGCAAGCGTAAGCCGCCAAAGCCATGCTCGTCTTTCCGACGCACGGAACCGAGCGCTACGCCAATCAATTCCGCACCTTCCCAGAGCGCCAATTGATAGCCTGGCACGGCGTCGGGTTCGGCCAAAACCAGGCGTTGTAACGTGGCTGCATCGACCGGATCGCGCAATGCCGCATGGCATAATTGCGCCAGTGCGGGAAGATCATGGGGGACAAAGAGATTCATGGTTTGTTCCATCGCCACGCCCTGCCGCCTGCCGCCTGCCTATTGGTATTTCTCCGGGCGCACAACGGCAACATCGGCCATGTAGGCGATAACCGCGTAGTTGCTGAAGTAGGTTTTGGCGATATGGTTCAGAATACGTTCAGCCGCCTCTGGCGGCACCAGCACCTCAATCCGCAAGTTCTGGCCCGCCCAATCGCTGGCATGAACGCCGCGCGTGCCTTCACCGCGCACCGTGCCGATGGTGTAACCTTTCGCGCCCAGACGCCGCAGATCGCGGATCATGCGCTCTTCCAGCACTGCTTCGGCAATGATTGTTACCAGCTTCATTGGGGTGGTTTGCATAGCTATTCCTCTCACCTGCCAAAGATAAACAGGGCCGCGCCGTAGTACAGCGGGATGCCGATAGCTAAATTGAACGGGAAAGTAATGCCCAGCGCTGCGGTCAGGTAGTAGCTCGGATTGGCTTCAGGAAGCGAAATCCGCACTGCAGCCGGTGCAGCGATGTATGAGGCGCTGGCGGCGAGCACGCCCAGGATCATCGCACCGCCCATCGAGAGGCCGGCGAGTTGGCCAAGCCAGATCCCGAGCACACCATTCACCAGCGGCATGATAATTCCGAAGGCGATCAAAAAACCGCCCACGCGGCGCAGATCGCGTAGCCGCCGTGCGGCAACCATACCCATCTCCAGCAGAAAGAGCGTCAAGGCGCCGCGAAACAGATCAGTGAAGAGCGGATCAACTTGCGCAATCCCTGGGCGACCGGAAAGCCAACCAATCGCCATTCCGCCGATCAGTAGCAGGATACTCTTCCCGGCGAACAATTCGTGCGCCGCCTCACGCCAGTTTCCGCCGCGCCCCGAGGCAATTCGAGCGATCAGCAAGGCCACCATAATCGCCGGAATTTCCAGAATCGCCACCAGCGTCGGCATAAAACCTTCGTAGGGTACGGCCAGCGCATCGAGGAAGGTTTGGGCTGCGGCGAATGTTACGGCCGACACTGAACCGTAGTGCGCGGCGATTGCGGCGGCATCGGCGATCCCAAAGCCGCCAAAGCGCCGGAGGATGCCATAGGCGACTACGGGGATGGTAACGCCCAGGGCAAGCGTGGTGAGAGCCGGCGCCCAGAATTGGCTGAGCGGTGTTTCCGAAAGCGCGACGCCGCCCTTCAGACCAATTGCCAACAGCAGGTAGATCGACAGGCCGGTATACAGTTCGTCGGGGAATTTAAGATCACTGCGAACGACGGTTGCGATAATGCCTAAAACAAAAGCGAGCACCATTGGCGAAAGCAAGTTCAGCCGTACCAGTTCGAGAATTTCCACTTGCTTTCCTTACTCCATTCAGGCGCCGGAATGCGGGCGGAATGTATGAACTGCTGGATGTACACACCTTTACTACAGCATAAAAGCCTGCTACCTGAGTGTTAACTTCACTTCAGGCAGCAGGCTTGTTTTCCACCAGGCAGTTGCAACGCAGAAGTGACAACAGACCAACGACGAAAGACCGCAGATTCCCCGCCGTTCGTCCTTTGTCGTTCGTCAGCCCTCAATCCACCGCCAGAGTCAATTCCAGCTCGGCTTCGTTCTGTAGCGTCCGTAGCGCCGCAAATCGCCCGGCATCCCAATCCAGATAACCAGTCTCAAACGCATCAACGCCCAACAGTTCGGCGGCAATATAAGCCGCTGTCTGTGGCGAGATCCGACCATTATTCAGACCTTCTTCAAGCATCGCGATCAGATCATGACGTTCCACGCGCATTTCCTCCTGAAAGTATCTCGCCCAGGCCCAACCCCATTGCCGTGCCTGAATCTTGTGCGCGTAGATAATACTCGCAGCGCCTGATCCACGCAAGTGTGCGAGCTAGAGCAGTGGGCTCATCCACGGCGCCCCTTGTGGGCGTGCGGCACGCCGCCCCACGCCAAATGGACGGCCCAAGCGTTATGCTCGCCGCTGTAGGGTACGAAAAACCCGACTTCCTCAGCCCCGGCAGTCAACCTATTCGCCAACCATATAGGAACTGATTACCTGCCCGGTGTTATCGCGCAGTTCGGCGACATCGCCAATACTCCAGATGTTGCCGCTCTGACCCCAGTAGAATTCGCCCTCATTCAGATCATCGGCGCCTTGACCGCTAAAGACAACGGCAACTAATCCCGCTCCGAAAGCGTATGACGGAAAGGTATAGGTTAGTTGATCGGCACGCGTGGTATTCACAAGTTGCCAGCCGACAAGATTGATCGTGAAATTACTGCCATTGTCGATCGACACAAATTCAGCGCGTGGGTTCCCCGCCTGATTGGATTCACGCAAGGTGATATCAACAATATCGAGCGTTTCATCGGCCGCTTCGTCGGGTTCGTTCGTTGGGGTTGGCGTAGTGGTCGGCGTCGCCGTAGCATTGGCACTTGGCGGCGGGTAGCCGGTGCCGGTGGTGGCTGTAGCTGTTGACCCACCAGGCACAGAAGCCGCTGTTGCCGTAGGAGTAATCAATGCAGGGTCAGGCGTAGCGGTCGGAGTGCTAGGCGCGGCAGGCAGCCCAGAGGTGACGACAATCTCGGGTGTCGCCGTAGGCGGAGTGTTTAGCGGTATGTCAACATAACAGCTAAACTGGCCCACCTCCGTGCGCTCGGAGCGCGTACGCACCGCAACATTGTAGATCCCGGGCCGTTCGCGCAAGGTAAGCGGCAAGCGATATTCGCCATTGGCGCCGGTAGATCCGCCACCTACCGGCCGATCTTCGAGGAAGATCAACAACGCGGTTCGTGGTGGCCCGTTACCTTCCAAAAAGACCGTCAGGCCATTTGGGCAAGCCAATTCAACCCGTGTCGCGCCTACAGCGCGTTGCGGGTTCAGCGACACACTCAAAGCTATGAGGGTGAGAAGGAACGCTGCGACGAGGATTAATGGTCGAAGCGACAATTGTTTTGTGCCGGTGGATGTCGGCGAAGCCGACCTGCATGGTACAATAGGGCTGGTGGGCGATACTGGATTCGAACCAGTGACCTCCACGATGTCAACGTGGCGCTCTAACCAACTGAGCTAATCGCCCAAACCGCCGCTATCCTATCATTATCGCGTTCCTCTGTCAAGCTGAGAAGGCTGTGCCGTCGCTTATCGTCAGTTCACCCGCCGCGATTCTGGCGCGGCTGCCGCCTGATCTGCAAACCAACCTGGCTCGTGCTGTTGCCGTTGGCGCGCAGCAGGGCGCCCGGATGTGGCTGGTTGGCGGCGTGGTGCGCGACCTCATGCTTGGCCTGCCGATCAGCCGTGATGTTGACTTGGCGGTTGAGGGCGATCCGATGGCGTTGGCGCCAGCCCTGGCCGACGCACTCGGCGGCCGCATCCAGGCCACCCACGCCGCCTTCGGCACGGCTACAATCGCCATTCCAGGCTACACCTTCGATCTCGCCCGGACGCGCATCGAGCGCTATCCGCAGCCGGCAGTGTTGCCCGAGGTAGAGCCTGCCCCGATCAGCGCCGACCTGATCCGCCGCGATTTCAGCATCAACGCCGTAGCGCTTGAACTGCGCGCCGACGGCTTGCGTCTGCACGTCGGTGCATTGCTCGACCCCTTCGACGGGCGCATCGATCTTGCGGCAGGGCGATTGCGCCTACTGCACGCCGTGAGCCTACGCGACGACCCAACCCGAATTTTACGCGGATTACGCCTGGCGGCTCGGCTCAACCTCACGCCCGACGCCGCCGCGCGCGCCCAGATCGCTGCCGCGCTTGAACAGCGCTACCTGGCGTTGCTCAGTTCCGAGCGCGTATTAAGCGAACTCTGCCTGACGCTGGAGGAGCCGCAGCCGGCGGCGACTCTGCAACTCAGCGATGCCTGGGGTGTGACGGAACAATTGCTGCCCGGCCTGGCCTGGACGCCGGCGCTTGCGGCACGCTTTGAACGCAGCGCGGCGCAGCCTGAACTGCACGAACTGCTCCCTTCCGACACCGGGCCGTGGTTATGCGCGGGCCTGTTGCTTTTTGATCAGCCCGATCCGTTGGCGCCGCTGGCCCATTATGGCCTGCCAACTCCGCTCAGCCGGTTGCTCCACGAAATCCCCAGCCTGCGCACGGCAAGCCCAGTGCTGGCCGCACCGCTTTCCGGCGGCGCTCTCGACGCACTGCTCCAACCCTTCAGTCCATTGGGGCTAATTGTGCTACACTACGCCGAGCCTTCTACCGCTAACGCGATCGGCCAATATCTCTATGTGCTGCGTCCGCAACGCCCGCCGCTGAATGGGCGCGATCTGCAACGCCTGGGCATCGCTGCCGGCCCCCAGATCGGCCAACTGCTCGCCGAACTGCGCAAGGTGTATCTGGACGGCGCGGTAACGAGCCGAGAAGAAGCTGAGGCGTGGGTACAGGCGGCGCGAGGCAGGCGCCAGGATGCGGAGTGAGGCTAATCCGCAGACGACGGACGACGGACGACGGACGACGGACGACGGACGACGGACGACGGACGACGGACGACGGACGACGGACGACGGACGACGGACGACGGACGACGGACGACGGACGCAGGGCCAACCCGGTTCGGCTTTGGTCTGAATCGTTGCAAAACTGCGAACTGATCACACAGGAGTAGGTATGGACGCGACCCTTACGATGCTTAAAGAGTTGGCCGAGGCGCCGGGTGTACCAGGGCAGGAAGAGCCGGTGCGCCGGGTGATGCGCCGTTATCTGGAGCCGCTGGGGCAGGTGAGCATCGACAATCTCGGCAGTATCATCGGTCACAAGGCCGGCCAGAGCGCTGGCCCGAAAGTGATGCTTGCCGGTCACCTCGATGAGATCGGCTTTATGGTCACGCGGATCACCGACGAAGGCTATTTGAAATTTCAGACCCTCGGGGGTTGGTGGGAGCAGGTGATGCTGGCCCATCGGGTGGAAGTGCAGACCCGTTCCGGCCCGATTGTCGGTGTGATCGGTTCAAAGCCGCCGCACATCCTCACGCCCGAGGAGCGCAACAAAGTTGTTGAGAAGAAAGCCATGTTTATCGACATCGGCGCCGCCTCACGTGCCGAGGCCGAGAGTTGGGGCGTGCGCCCCGGCGATGCCGTGGTGCCTTGGGGGCCGTTCGCGCAGATGCGCAACCCCGACTTGATCATGGCCAAAGCCTGGGACAACCGCTTCGGCTGTGCGTTGGCGATCGAGGTCATGCGGCGGCTCCAGGATGCAGCGCATCCGAATAACGTCTATGCCGTGGGCACCGTGCAAGAAGAAGTTGGCTTGCGGGGTGCCGTTACAACAACAAACATTATCCAGCCCGACATCGGGATTGCCCTCGATACCGGGATTGCCGGCGACATGCCGGGCATCAGCCCTGATGAAGCAGCCGGCAAGATCGGCGGCGGGCCGGTACTGCTACTCTTCGACGGCTCGATGATTCCGCACACCGGCCTGCGCGATCTGCTGATCGATGTGGCCTCCGACGCGCAGATCCCGCTTCAATTCGACAAGATGCCCGGCGGCGGCACCGACGCAGGCCGCATGCATATCTTCGGCGGCGGTGTGCCTTCGATCGTGGTGGGCATTCCAGTGCGCTACATTCACACCAATACAGCCATCATGAGCCGGCGCGACTTCGATCAGGCCGCCGAACTGCTCGTTGCGCTCATCCAGCGCCTCGATGCCGAAACTGTGGGCAGATTAAAGAGTTAGGCTGGCTTTACCGTTCTAGCCCGTAAAGCCCAGCAGTTTTAGGCTTGGGATATAAGGGCTTCGCCTGCTTTAGCGGCTTTCGTCCAAATAGCCCATACTTGCTATTTACGTAAAGCCGTAGTATATTTAATACATGCGAAAGAGCTTCAAATATCGAATCTACCTCTCGAACGGCCAGCGACGTATTCTTGAGCAACAGCTTGAGGAATGCCGTTGGGTGTACAACGAGACGCTGGCTGAGCGCAAGCGAGCGTATGGAGGAGCGCGGCAAGAGTCTGCGTCTGTACGACACGCAAGCCATGCTTCCGATCTGGAAACTGGCGCGGCCCTCGCTCAAGCTCATCCATTCCCAGGTGCTCCAGAACATTAGTGTTCGGGTGGATCTCGCATTCCAAGCCTTCTTTCATCGGGTTAAGGCGGGCGATCCCGAGGTTGGGTATCCCCGCTTCAAGGGCTTCGGGCGGTATGACAGCATCACGTATCCGCAGTACGGCAACGGTGTACGGCTGGAAGGTGATCGGCTGATCCTCTCGAAAGTCGGCGCGGTGCATGTCGTCTTGCACCGGCCTGTTGCGGGAACGCCTAAGACCGTCACGCTCAGTCGGTCGCGCACCGGTAAGTGGTTCGCCTGTTTCTCGTGCGAGACGGAGGCCGCGCCCTTGCCGCCCACGGGCTTGGTTGTCGGGGTAGACGTGGGGCTGGCGTCGTTTGCGACCCGCTCGGACGGCCAGAAAATTGACAACCCGCGCTTCTACCGCCGCGATGAGGCCGACCTGAAACGTGTCCAGCAGCGCAAGGATGCGGCGAAGAACGCCCAGAACTGGCCGGAGAATGCCAAGCAGAAAGCGATCCTGGCGAAGATTCATGAGCGGAGCGCCAATCGGCGCAGCGACTTCGCCCATACGCAAAGCCGTGCGCTGGTGAACGTCTATCAGGTGATCGTGTTTGAAGACCTCGCTCCGATGGAGATGGGCCGAAGCCGGGGGATGCGCAAGAGCATCTTGGACGTGGCGTGGACGCAGTTCATTCAGATGACCGTTGCCAAAGCGGCAGAAGCTGGGCAGCGTGTGATCCTGGTGAACCCCCGCAACACAACCAAGCTGTGCTCGTCCTGTGGTGAGATTGTTCCCAAGGCGTTGCGCGTGCGTGTCCATGCCTGCCCGCATTGTGGGCTGGTGCTGGACAGAGACGAAAACGCGGCGCTCAATATTCTGCAACGGGGTCTCCTTTCGCTCAGTCCGTGATTGTGTGGGATGGGGCGGCATCGCCTTAAAGCCCACGAGCTTTAGGCGTGGGAGCCGTCACAATAGGCCGTGTTGCGTGTCCGCCTCGCTGTACGCAACACGCAACACGGATCATGACCCTCATCATTGCTGCCCTTGTTGCGCTGCTGGCCTTTTTCGTTCAGGGTTTCACCGGTTTTGGCGCCTCGCTGGTGCTCACGCCGCTGCTCCTGTTGGTTCTCGATCTGCATACCGCTGTCATCGCCTCGGCACTCGTCCAGGTGCCGATTGGGGTTTGGCTCACCTGGAACGCGCGCACGACGATTGATCGCCCGGCACTCGGTGTGCTGCTCCCGGCCAGCATCATCGGCCTGGTAGGCGGTACGCTGGCATTGGCGACATTGGAAACCGAGTGGCTGCGCCGGCTCTGCGGGCTGATCACGGCACTCTTCGCCCTTGACGTCTTCCGGCGCGCCGGGAGCGGTGTTACAGCGCGGCCCTGGCCGAATTGGGCCGGTGTCGGCGCAGGACTACTCGGCGGCATTTTAGGTGGCCTGTTCGGTACCAGCGGCCCGCCGGTTGTGGCCTTTCTCGAAACGCGCCTGGCGCGGGGCGCCGCGCTGCGAAGCACCCTGCTGGCCTATTTCCTCAGCGTGAACTCGCTCCGCATCGTCGGTTATGCCGCAGTCGCCCTCTTCAGCGGCGCAATTTTCCAAACGATGCTGGCTATGCTTCCGGCAGCGGCGCTTGGCGCCTGGGCCGGCGCCACACTGCAGCAACGCGCAGGCGAACGCGGCTTTCGCCTCGCCGTCGCCGGTGTGCTGCTGATCACTGGGACAGCATTAGCCTTACGCTGATTCAGTCGTCAGTCGTCAGTCGTCAGTTGTCAGTTGTCAGTTGTCAGTTGTCAGTTGTCAGTTGTCAGTTGTCAGTTGTCAGTTGTCAGTTGTCAGTCGTCAGTCGTCAGTTGTCAGTTGTCAGTCGTCAGTTGTCAGTCGTCAGTTGTCAGTTGTCAGTTGTCAGTTGTCAGTCGTCAGTCGTCAGTCGTCAGTCGTCAGTTGTC
>JBBRUG010000217.1:0-10188 GCA_038247995.1 Chloroflexales bacterium
CAATTCGTCGCCGCCGCCAGCGAAGACGAGTTCTTTCGTCCCGAAGATCTTCAGCGTATCCAGGCGCCGACAGCGCTCGTCTGGGGTGAACGCGACACATTTTTGCCCGCCGGTTCACACGAGTTTTTCCAGCGCAACCTGCCCAACCCGGCGCTGCTCACCCTGTCCGGCTGCGGCCACCTGCCCCAGCGCGAACGCCCGCGGCGCGTAGATCGGTTCGTGCATCAGTTTGTGCAAGAGCGCGTCAGCGGGTAACGCTATTGAAACGAGGTCTTACTTTATGTCGATGAGCCCTATCCAGTCGCATACCTTGCCCAACGGCATGCTTGTGCTTACCAAAGAGGTTCATAGCGCGCCGGTGGCCACGAGTTGGATCTGGTACCGCGTCGGCAGCCGCAACGAACCCAGCGGCTGCACCGGGATCAGCCATTGGGTCGAGCATATGCTCTTCAAGGGCACGCCGACCATTCCGCGCGGCGAGTTCGATCGCCTGATTGCGCGTAATGGCGGCACATTCAATGGTTTCACCTGGGTTGACTATACAGCCTACTACGAAACCCTCCCCGCCGACCGGATCGGCCTGGGCCTCCAGATCGAATCCGACCGCATGGTCAACGCATTGTTCGAGGATGCCGAGGTCGAGAGCGAGCGCACGGTGATCATCTCGGAGCTTGAAGGCTACGCCAATTACCCCGAAACCTGGCTTGATGAGGCCGTTAAGGCGGCGGCCTTCAGCGTCCATCCCTATCACCATCCGGTGATTGGCTACAAGAGCGACTTGGAGGCGATGACGCGCGCCGATCTTTATCGCCACTATCAGACCTACTATATGCCAAATAACGCCGTTTTGGTGCTTGTCGGCGATTTCAACACCGACACGCTGCTGAAGCAGGTAGAAGAATTGTACGGCCAGCTCCCCATTGGCCCGGAACTGCCCCGCATGCGCGCCGGCGAGCCCGAGCCGCAAGGCGAGCGCCGCGTGACTATCCGCCGCCCCGGCCCCGCCGAGTACGTGCAGATCGGCTACCTGGCCCCCGATTGCCGCAGCAGCGATTTTGCCGCCCTGGCCGTACTCGACGCGGTGCTCAGCGGCGCCAAATCGCTTACGTTTATGGGTGGTGGCGCCCAGACAAACCGCAGCGCCCGGCTCTACAAGGCCCTGGTCGAGTCGGAACTGGCCGCTTCGGCGGCGAGCGGTTATATGCCCACCCGCGACCCATTCTTGTTTGAAATGAATGCCACCGTGCGCGAAGGGCACAGCGCGGCGGAGGTCGAGGCGGCCTTGATTGGCGAGGTTACGCGGATCCAGCAGGATGGGATCGCCGCCGAGGAGTTGGCCAAAGTGCTCAAGCAGGTGCGTGCGCAGATCGCCTATTCCGGCGAGAGTGTAACCAACCAGGCTTTGCAGATTGGCATGTGGGAAGTGCTCGACAGTTACCGACGGGTCGAGACGCTGCTTGATGAACTGGCCGCCGTGCAGGCCGAAGATGTGCGCCGCGTGGCCCAGCAGTATCTCACCGAACGCCGCCGAACGATTGGCCATTTTTCGCCCACCGATGAGGAGGCCGACCATGGCGCAGCCTGACTCGATCGCTACCGCTACGCGGCACGTATTCCCCAACGGCCTGGTGGCCCTCGTCCAGCGCAATTCGAGTGCGCCGACCGTGAGCGTGCGCGGTGAAGTGCGCGTTGGCGCAGTCTCCGAGCCTGTCGAGCGTAACGGCCTGGCTGTGTTCACCGGCGCGGCGCTGATTCGCGGCGCGGGCGAGCGCACGTTCCAGCAGATCGTGGCCGAAACCGAAGAACGCGGCTGTAGCGTCAACGCCGGCGGCGGCCTGCACTCCAGCGGCTTCGGCGGCAAGGCGCTCGCCGAAGATCTGCCGTTGATCCTCGCCATTTTGGCCGATATGGTGCAGCGCCCGACGTTTCCCAGCGTCGAGGTTGAACGCCTGCGCGGCCAATTCCTGATGGGCCTGCGCGAGAATGAGCAAGAAACCAGCACGCAAGCCAGCCGAGCTGTGCGCGAGATGCTCTACCCGACCGAGCATCCCTACAGCCGCCTCTCCAGCGGCACCGTTGCCAGCGTTCAGCCGATCACCCGCGACGACCTGGCCGCCTTCCACGCGCACTACCACCCGGCACTCACCAGCATCGCGGTAGTCGGCGATGTTGATCCGCCGGCGGTCATTGAGGCGCTTGAACAGACCTTCGGCAGTTGGAGCAATGCGCAGCCGCCGCTTACGCAGAGCTTACCAGCCGTAACGCCACTCAGCGGCATCCAACGTCGTGACATCCCCATGACCGGCAAAGTGCAGTCGGATGTGATCTGGGCTGTGCATGGCCTGCGCCGCGACGACGCCGACTATTACCCAGCGATGCTGGCGAATATGATCCTCGGGCGGCTCGGCATGGGCGGGCGGCTCGGTGAGAATGTGCGTGAGAACCAGGGCATGGCCTACTACTGCTACAGTGGGTTGGAGGCCGACGTGGGCGCAGGGCCGTGGGCCGCCGCTGCCGGCGTGAACCCGGACAATGTCGAGCGGGCGACAGCCGCAATTCTGCACGAGGTGGCCCAATTCGCTACCGAGGGCCCTACCACCGAAGAACTCGACGACGCCCGCGCCTACCTCACCGGTAGCCTGGTGCTGGGCCTGGAGACAAGCGACGGGATCGCCGGCATGCTCCTGGCGATCGAACGTTATGGCCTGGGCCTCGACTATATTGCACGTTACCCCGCCATCATCAACGGCGTCAGCCGCGAAGCGATCACCGACGTCGTCCAACGCTACCTCTCTACCGAGAACTACGTCATCGCCACCGCCGGGCCCGCCAAGCTGTAAGGGCAGACCTGCGTGTCTGCCCACCAGCGTCTCCACCCGCCAGCGTGTCCACCCGCCAAGCAGTCAGGGCAGACCTGCGTCTCCGCCAAGCTGTAAGGGCAGACCTGCGTGTCTGCCCACCAGCGTCTCCACCCACCAGCGTCTCCACCCGCCAGCGTGTCCCCCCGCCAAGCAGTCAGGGCAGACCTGCGTGTCTGCCCCAACCCAGGAACCACTATGATCGTCTCCGGCACCCGTAATGCGCGGCTCGAAGCTATACGCCCGGTCGATATCCACGGCACAATCTACTACGATCTCGTCTATACGCACAGCGATGAAACGCAGCCCCGCCAGGCCCGCCTCGGCGCCGAGAGCTTGTATCCCGGGCTCGCTTCCGGCGACGAAGTACGGGTGAGCTACCTGATGAATGTCGCCACGGCAATGGAGCGCAGGTAAGCCTCAAGTGCTACAGGATCCAACCTGTATCATCACTTGCGAACACTCAAGGTTGAGTTGTTGGAGGCACTGTGGGCAACCACCCATCCCATTCCATTCGGCCCCGCATCCGTGTCGTTGTGCGCCTGTTTCTGCTTACTACGCTCATTGCACCGATGGCCGCCCCGGCGACGGCGGCACCCACGCCACCCACTCCGCCGGAAGCTGCGCTAGCCGGCCAACCGCAAGCAAGCTATCAACTGTTCCTGCCGTTGATCAGTCGCTAAGCGCCTCCAACGAATGGAAATACACAACGCCCGGCTGTGTGTACAGTCGGGCGTTGCTGTTACACCGATCCCATTGTAACGACGGTGCTCAGTTCGCGGGCCTCACCTTAGCTCGCCGTCAGCCAGTACCCAAGTTCGCTATCACCACAGACCAGAGGAGGCTGCGCCGGCATCGGCTCGATCAATATGCGGAGTGCGGTGACCGTTGCCTCAAGCAACGTCGTTGCGCCAATCTGGCTGCGCCCCCATACCTGTTCAAGCAAATAGCCGGCCGGATGCGGATAGCCGGGCTGAGCGGCGAGGATCGCGAGTAACGTAAACTGCTCAGGGCTGAGGTCGAGCGCCTGGCCATTGTACGTCGCCGAACGGGCCGATGGATCGATCATGAGCGGGCCGAGCGTCACGGTGGGTAAATAGGTTCGCTCGCGCCGCCGTAGTTGGGCGCGAATGCGCGCAAGCAATTCATCGGTACGGAATGGGCGTTGGATGTAATCATCGGCGCCATATTCGAGGGCGGCGACAAGTAGTTTTTCGTTACGTTGCGGCCCGACAACTACTAACGCGCACTGACACGCCGCGCGAATAACCTCTAGCTCAGGCAATTCCTGCGCTGAAGGCACATCGAGCAATACCAGGTCGAGCGAACGACTCAACGTGCGCACAATTTCAGCGCTGCCAACGGCTATCCGCGCATGATAGCCCGTTGCCGTGAAAATCGGAACCAAAAAATCGTCGCTGCGCTGCCCGAGGCTGGCGATTAGAATGCTGTAGCTCAGGGCCATGTGCGTACTCCCCAGGCGCACAAGCCAAAAAACGCAGTACTCATCCAGATCATAACGCCATAAACGTTTCCACCACAAAAAACATCACAGGCAAAGGCCACCAATCGTAAATCAACCGAACAATGGCAGGGTTTTGCGCTCCACCGGCATATGTATTACTCAGCCTCACGGCGTACCAGCCGGCGCCGGAATGAGCGGATCACCGCAAGCCCCCGGACTTGCCGGCACAACCGTAACCTGCGCAAACTCAAACAGGCCGAGCAACTGCGTCACCGCCTGTTCCGCGTTGGCGGTGGCTTTGACCATAATGCCATCTTCGCAGGCGGCCTGCAAGATCTGGCGTTCAGCTTCCTGACGAGCTTGGGTTTCCAAATTCGGATTATCGGGGGCGAACACGCCGCGCTCGCGGCTATAGACACGCGTTTTGCTGTTGTCGAGCGCCGCCTGAAAAATCTCAACCGGCGGAAGGCGCAAGATCACACTGGCGCCATCGGGCGAAACTGTTACGGCTTCGGAGCCAAGTTGGCTGAGATCGACCCCGGCAACCACATTCCCATGCGCAATCAGCAGGATCGCGTCGCCGGCAATAAAATCACCGATTACTGGGATGTTACTGCCCTGACGGATGTCGATTACACGCTCGATTGTGTACGCTGCCGTCTCCAGGCGGCTGAGTTGCTGAACCCGCTGGACAACGGCGGCGCCGGTGATGATCTGCGGGGTTGGTGTAGCGATGATCTGCTGGATCTCCGGGATATCCGGAAGCGCAGCGCCGAAACTGCTCAGGGCGCGGTTGAAGAAGAAGCCGCCGACCAATAACGTAAGCAGCGCGCCAATCATCAGGTATAGCACGCCTGTCGCGCAGCCATTCCCGCCCGCCGCCGGACGCGGTGCATAACTGCCCCGCGCCGAACCGAACCCACGCGGACGATCATCATCGTCGTCGTACACGCCCACATCTTCAATATCGTCGTCGTAATCCTCGCCGCGAGCGCGCCGCAGCCGTTGTTGCATCAGGTTGTCACGACGCTGCCGTCGCTCGTCGTACTCATCGCTCATAAGAACCTACAGTTTCGCGCCGACATGGATCGCCACGGCGCCAAAGCTCTGCAACTGATAGTGTACGTGTTGCCAGCCCGCTGCGCGCATTAATTCCGCCAGTTCCGCCGGCGGCGGGAAGGCCCGCGCCGATTGCGGCAAGTAGGTGTAGGCCCGCCGATCGCCGCCAAAGAGCCAGCCGATCCACGGCACCACTTGCTCAAAATAGATCCGATGGCCAATCCGCAGGAGCGGGTTGGCCGGGCGAGCGACTTCGAGGCAGGCCAGCATACCGCCGGGCCGGGTTACGCGGTACATCTCGCGGAATGCCGCGCCGATATCGACTACATTACGCATCACAAAGCCGGTTGTGAGCGCATCAAAGCTATTATCGGGAAAAGGCAAACGCAGCGCGTCGCCGCCCACAAAACCAGCCCGTTCGGCCTGGATCAATGGATCGCGCTTGGCCAGGCCGGCCTGCATCATCGGCACGGTGAAATCCACGCCGACAACCAGGCCATCACGCGTCCATGTCGCCAATTCATCAAGAAAGTCGCCGGTGCCGGTGCCGACATCGAGCGCCCGCCCATCCAGCGGCGGCGCCACGAGGCCCACAGCCGTCCGCCGCCAACCCTGATCCAACCCGAAGGTCATCACCCGATTGACGCGATCATAACCAGGCGCGATCCGCGCAAACATGCGCTCAACATAAACTGCTTTTTCTTCAAGATTAGGCAGTACGCTCATCTTTAACTCCCAAACCAGCCCCGCAACTCCTGCGGGCTGCGCGCGGCGCCCAGGGCGACCATCAATTTGATCCGCGCCTTAGGGCCGCTTAGATTGTGGGCAAAATGCACACCCATCCGCTGCAAGTCGTGCGCGGCGCCGACATAGCCGTACTCATCACCCAGGCCGCCGGCCGCACAGCGTGAAACGATGATCACCGCAATCCGCCGCTTGGTGGCCTCGCCGATCAGCGGTAACCACCAGGGCGGCACACGCCCGCTGCCGAACACCTCGATCACGATCCCGGCCACACCATCGTTGAGGCTATGCCGAAGTTGGCGCTGGTCGGCGCCCTGGGTGAGCCGGATCAGATCGACCATTTCTTCCAGGCGCGAACAGGGGATCACCTGGCGTGGAACGACGCGATGGTGGATCACGACCCGCTCGCCCTCGACCTGCCCCAATGGGCCGCTGCCCGGCGCGGCAAACGCGCCCCGCGCCTGCGTATGCACCTTCTGCACCTCAGCCGCAGCGTAGATCGCATCGTCGAAGACCACCAGTACGCCCAGATCGCGCGCTGTCGGCGTGGCGGCCACCCGAATCGCCGCAGCCAGATTCGTCACCCCATCGTACGCCGGGCTTGTGGCCGTCCGCATTGCGCCCGTAACGACAACCGGCTTCTCAGTTCGCAGCGTGAGATCGAGCAGGTACGCCGTCTCCTCAAGCGTGTCGGTGCCATGGGTAATCACCACGCCATCGACGACCGGGGCGAGCAACAACGCCTCAACCCGATGGGAAAGCTCCAGGGCGGCGCTCGGCGTTAGGTGGCTGCTCGGCACATTCATGAACTCCTCGAAGGTGAGTTCAACCCCGCTCCGCGGCAGCATGGCCAGAAAATCGTCGCCGCGCAGCGCGGGAACTGCGCCGCCGACCATTGTGCCGGCGCGCATGGCGATTGTGCCGCCGGTGGTGATCACCACAATCCGCTTCATTGGTGCGCCTGCTCCGTGCTGGGGTTGGCCGGCTTCCGAGCTACCCAGAAGATGCGCTGGGTTTTCGGGCCGGGCGCGGTAAAAGTGAAACTATCGTAGTGCGCCTCAATCGTCAGGCCGGCGCTGCGCAACAGCGCATCAACGTCGTTAGGCGGATAAGCCCGCTCGCAATGCGTCTCATCAAAGCGCGTATAGCCGTCGGAGTCGTTCCCGGCAAAACCAGTGAGCAGCATTGTGCTGAGCGCCTGCTCCGGCTCAAAATAGCTCCGTTCGACCTGAATATACCCGGACTGCTCATGAATCGTACAGGTGCCCCAATCGTGCTCAAGAAAGTAGCGCGTGTTCATATCGCCCACAAAAATACCGCCGGGCGCCAGGGCGTGGGCGGCGGCGGCAAAACAGGCCGCCAGGTCGGCAGCGGTGAGCAGATAGTTCAGGCTATCATAGGTGCAGGTTACCAGGTGGCAACCGGCCGCAGGCGTAACAGCGGCGGCATGGCGCATATCATACTGAATGAAGTACACGCTGCCGGCCAGTTCGGCAGTGGCGACCTTGGCCTGCGCCTGCGCAAGCATGGCGGCCGAACTATCGATCCCAATCACATGCCAGCCCGCTTCAGCGAGCAATAGCGCCAGCGTGCCGGTGCCGCAGGCAAGATCAAGCGCGTGTTGGCCGGCGACGGGATGCCGTCGCAGCACCTCGCGCAGATAGTCGGCGGTGAGGAGCGCGAAGCGGATTTGGCCGCTGGTATCGTAGAGTGGTGCATAGCGCTCGTAAACCATGCTCGGTATTGTACCATTTCATCCTGGGCGTTGTTCGATCTGCGCGATTAACTCTTCGACATACATGCCGAAGATCTGCGGCGGCGTAACACCCATTGTGCTCAGATGCTCGGCAAGCTGGCTGCGATGATGCACTTCGTGCTCAACCATCAGCATCAGCACGCGCCAGACGGGCAACGGACGACCATCAATCGCCTGGCGCGCTGTAGATAGATCTGCGTCGCTGAGGGTACCAAGGGTAGCTACCGCACTGGTATGGCTCGCTGCGAGGTGCGCCAGCGCATCGTCCAGGCTGGGCGCCAGGCTGCGCTCGTGGCCGGGATACATCCAGCGATTGGCGGCCGCCACCCCAACAAACATCTGCTCGATGGCGGCGATATGGCGCACCAGATCGCCGCATGTGAACTCGCCGGGGCGCGGCGCCCAATCGATCTGCTCGGCGGGGATGCTCTGACAGTACAGCAGGGTTCGGCGCCGAATGCCGGCAAAATAGGTTATAAACGCCGTAGCGTTGGTGATCATGCAATGCGCTCCTTCTGCCGCCTGCTGTTACGGCGTCGGCGGCGCTTCGCCCGCCTCACTGAGCGCCTACGGATCACGCCGACCGAGCGGAAACCACAACGAGACGATAAAACCAACCACAATATGCTGGATGTTGATCAACAGGAACAGCGCCGAGAGGGTGATCGCCTGCTCCTGACTGTAACCGTACGAGGCAAGCACCGGGATTAGGGCCAGTTCACGCACGCCGATGCCGCCAATCGAGATCGGCAGCACCTGCAGCACAGCCACCAACGCCGAAACGCCGACGACCACATAAAGCGGTATAGTATTCAGTTCCAGCGCCAGGAAGAGCAACCAGAGCCGCAAGAAGGTAAAACTGGCCGAGATCAGCGAGGCGATCGTGAGTTCGATCAGCAAGCGTGGGCTGAGACTCAGCCCGGCAAGTTGGGTATTCCAGCGATCGAGCGTGAGCCGCAAGCGTGGCGCCACGCGCGGCACAGCCACCGTCAGCGCCCACTCGCGCGGCCCGCGGGCCACCAGCAGCGTCGTAACCGTGATCACGCCGATCGCCATCACCGCCACCACCGCATTTTGCAGTTCACGGCTGGGCAGCAATCGCCCCAGGGCGAAGATCCCAACCACGGCAAAGGCAGCCATCACGAGCAAATCAAATAGCCGATCAATCACACAACTGAGGATGGCCGGAGCCATCGGCTGGCCGCGATCGCGCAGATAGACTGCTTTCAGCAGATCGCCCGCCTGACCCGGCGTTGTGGCGCCATAAAAGATGCCCACCATATAGAGCGCACACGCCGTGGGCAACGGCAGATCCAGGCCCATTTCACGCAACAGGCGCACCCAGCGCCAACTCTTGATCATCAGGAAGGGCGGCAGAAGCAGCAACGACAAGATAATTGGCCAGATCTGTGCACTTCGCAACACCTCCCAGAGCAGTTGCAGGTCGCTTGTCGCCAAAAAAAAGATCAGCAGCAGCGGACCGAGGAGCCGCAGTAACCAGCGGAGTATCGGGTGCATAAACCCCAAAAAGCAGGAGGCAAGAAGTAGGAGGCCCGGACGATCCGCAGGTTACGCAGACGGCGCAGAGCGGCTCCCCAAGGCGCGGGCTACTTACTCCTCGCGTCGTTGAAAACGGAGGGCGGCGATCTGCTCGCCCAGCAGGCCAAACATAAACACAATAATACTGCCAATAAAACTCACCACCGAGGCGCCGGGTACTTTCAACTGGAAGGCGTCGGGGCCGAAGAAGAAGCTCGCCAGCGCCGCCAGTACACCAAGCAAGAATAGACCCACCGCCACCGGGAAATAGACCCGCAGCGGCGCAAAAAGCGAAACCATGCGCAGAATAATCAGCCCGAAACGCACCCCGTTGCGCAGCAGTTTCTGGCCACTCTGGCCACCCTGGCGGCGCACACCCGCGACGGGTACGAAGGCGACGCTATAGCCGCCTTTGAGCAGAGCCAGCGTACTGGTTGTCGGGTAGGAATACCGGTTGGGCAGCAGATGAATAAACTCCATAATCACCGCGCGGCGCATGGCGCGGAAGCCGCTGGTGAGATCTTGCACCTGCGTTTCCACCAGATACGTACCGAGGTTATCGAGAGCCCGATTGCCCAACCGCCGGGCAAGGCTATCGCCCTGCGTCGAGTGCGTACGCGCACCGACGACCATATCGAAGCCTTCGGCCAGCTTATCAAGAATGAGCGGAATGTAGCGCGGATCCATTTGCCCATCGGCGTCCATCAGCAGCACTACCTCGCCGGTAGCGCGTCGAATGCCGGTTTTCACTGCCGCGCCATTGCCCC
>JBBRUG010000218.1:0-10176 GCA_038247995.1 Chloroflexales bacterium
AGTATTTCTCCTCGGGGTTTTTGACCTTCCTTTGCTCGTTCACACACCGCAGTCAGTTTAATTGCGGAGCGGCTTGCCGGTTTCCAGCAGATGCAGGGCGCGGGCCTGAGTGCGCTCGTCTTTGGCGAGGGCGATCAGCGCGGCGCGTTCAAGGTCGAGGATGTAGTCCTCGTCCACGAACTGCGGGCTGCTCAGGTCGCCGCCGCAGAGCACATAGGCTAGCTTATCGGCGATGACGGCGTCGTAGGCCGTGGCATAGCCGCCTGCGGTCATCTGGTAGATCGCAACTCGTGCGGCGGCTAGCCCGTCGCGGCCGAGGGCGTAGCACGGCTTGCCGGGCGCGGGCGCTTCGTAGCCTGCCGAGGTGAGGCGCAGCACTTCGCGCTTGGCTTCGCCGATCAGGTAATCCTGGTTAAAGACGACCCGGTCGGTTGGGCGCAGGTAGCCGAGATCTTGCGCTTCGAGCGCCGAGGTGGCGACTTTGGCCAGCGCAATCGTCTCGAAGACCTGCTGGAACGCCTTGAGTGTATCGCCGCCGTTCTGCGCCGCCGGGGCGATGATGCGCCGGTTTAACTCTTTACATCCACCCCAGCCGGGAACCAGTCCGACGCCAAATTCAACCAGGCCAATGTACGTCTCCGCTGCGGCCACAGTTACGGCACTATGCATTGTCAGTTCGGCGCCGCCGCCAAGTACCTGCCCGAAGGGCGCCGTAACCACCGGCTTGGGGCTATGGCGCAACTGGAGGAAGGCCTGCTGCACGAGGGCGATCAGTTCGTCTAGGTCGTCCCAGGCTTCGGCCTGCGCCGCCGCGCCGATCTCGCTGACGTTGGCGCCCGCCGAGAAGCGCGATCCCTGGTTGCCGACGACCATCCCGACCCAGCGGTCGTTTTTCAGTTCTTCCACAGCGGCAAGCAAGATCTCGATCACGCTGCCGCCGATCGTGTTGGCCTTGGAGTGGATCTCGAAGCCCAGCACACCGTCGCCCAGGTCGATCAGGCTGGCGTCGCTGTTGCCGGCCACTTCCTTGCCGGCAGCCTTAAGCGCGGCCAGATCGATCACGCGCTCGTCGCGCTCGATCGGCTCGTGGACGCCCTTTGCCACGTTGTAAGCAGCGCCATTCTGGTAGAAATGTGCGCCGTCCTGTGCACTGAGCTTGGCGATCCAGGCCGGCAGTTCGAGCCCGCTGCTACGGATCAGATCGGCGCCGGCGCGCATACCCAGCGCGTCCCAGATCTGGAACGGGCCGAGCTGGTGGGCAAAGCCCCAGCGGATGGCATTATCGACATCGGCGACGCTATCGGCGATTTCGGGCAGGCGCCGGGCGGCGTAGGCGAGCATGGGCAGGATCGCCTCGGCGACAAAGGCCGCCGCACGATTGTCGGGCTCTTCGGCGGCGCGTTGGAGCATCCAGCGTAGCCGCTCGGGGAGCTGTTTGTGCTTGTTGGCGGCCTTGATAAAGCCATCGACATCAGCCGTGCCGCTTGGCGCAACATATTCCAGGGTTTGCAGGTCGATCGGCCAGAAGGCGCGCTTGCCGTCCTGGCGCATTTCCTTGTAAAACCCCTGGCCGGCCTTCTTGCCGAGCTTGCCGGCGGCGACCATTTTATCGAGCAGGTCGTTATCTTTGTACACCGCGCGGCTCTCGTCGTCGGGGACGGCTTCGTAGAGGTTATTGGCCACGTGGTACATCACGTCAACGCCGACCTGATCGAGCAGGCGGAAGCTGGCGGTGTTGGGCCGGCCGATCAGCGCGCCGGTGAGCGCGTCCACCTCTTCGACGGTGTAGCCCTTGGCGAGCGCAAAGTTCAGGCCCACCTGCCCGGCGTAGGAAAAGAGCCGGTTGCCGATAAAATTGGGCCGGTCCTTGCAGATCACCACACCCTTGCCGAGCGTATCGCTGGCGAAGCGGCTGAACGCGGCCACGGCGGCCGGGTCGGCGTCGTCGCCGGGGATGAGTTCGAGCAGCTTGAGGTAGCGCGGCGGGTTGAAGAAATGCGTACCGAAGAAATGCTTGCGGAAGGCGTCGCTACGCCCCTCAGCGATCAGGCTGATCGGAATGCCCGAGGTGTTAGTAGTGATCAGCGCTTCGGGCTTGCGCACCGCTTCGAGGCGTTCCATCAGCGCCTGCTTAGGCGCCAACTGCTCGATAATCACCTCAACGATCCAGTCGTAATCGGCGAGTTTGGCGAAATCATCTTCGGTATTGCCGAGCGTGATCAGTTCAGTAGTGCGCTCGGCGAGCAGGTTACTTGGGCGCGCCTTGCGCATCCGATCATACCCCTGGCGCACAATCCGATTGCGCACAGCGGGATGTTCGAGCGTCAGGCCTTTGGCTTCTTCTTCGGGCGTAAGCTTACCTGGGGGAACATCGAGGAGCAGCACCGGTAAGCCCGCGCCGGCTACGAGTCCGGCAATCGCCGCGCCCATTGTGCCGGCGCCGATTACGGCGACACGCTTGATCTGGTAGGGCATCAGGGCCTCCTTGACCAACCTTTAGATGCACTGCGTCATGAATACTCCCATCATACCATACGCGGAATGGAAAAGGCAATATCGAGGCGATCCGCAGATTGCGCAGATTGCGCAGATGCATCGGCAGGATGGCGCCGCAATCTGTGGATCCTTACCCATAGCGCTGCGCAATCGCATCCACCTGCACGCCGTAGCCTGCGCCGAAGAGATTGAGGTGGTTCAGAATGTGGTACAGGTTGTACAGGTCGCGCCGATCCCGGTAGCCTGGCTCCAGCGGCCAGGCGGCGTGATAGGCGGCGTAGAAGCGCGAACCAAAGCCGCCGAACAGCTCGGTGAAGGCTACTTCGGCCTCGCGATCGGCGTAATAGACCGCCGGGTCGATGATCGCCGGTGTGCCGTCGGGCGCGGCGGCGACGACATTGCCGCTCCAGAGGTCGCCGTGAATCAGGGCGGGCCGGCGCGGCACACCGGCGAGCAGGTCGTCGATCTGTTCTAGTACCCGTTCAAGCGCGTGGCGGCGCGGGGCCGGCATGTGGCCATTGCGTGCGGCCAGCGCAATCTGGGGTTCCAGGCGTTGGGTGCGGAAGAAGATCGGCCAATCGGCGTGCGGCGCATTCAGTTGGGGTGTGCCGCCGATGTAGTTCGCGTGGTCGAGGCCATACGCCGCAGCGCTATGGTGATGCAGCGCCGCCAGGGCTGTGCCTACAGCATTGCGCAGATCGATTGAGCCTGCGTCCCATGGCGCGAGCGCAGCGCGCCACCCGGTTCAGTGGCCGCAGTGGCTCAATCATTTTGCTCAGTGCTCTAATGCCGCCATGTCGGGTGCGGCGCCGGCGCCCTCTAGCCACGCGATCAGCAAATAGGCTGGGCCGGAATCGTCCGCGACAGAGGGATCATGCAGGGCGTGGACGTGCGGCACGCGGATAGTGCTTGTGGCGGCCAGCAAGCGTAATCCACGCGCCTCGGTCGCCAGCGCGCCCGGCGTCGGCTGGTCGGCCCACTTCAGGGCAAACTCGCCGGCCGTACTGCGCACGCGGTAGAGTTGCCCGGCAGAACTGCTGCCCAGCGCGATAAGCTGTTGCACAGGTGCATTAAGCGTTGCAGCCAGGGTTTGCGCTAGATCAGTCAAGCCAGGATGCTCCTGCTAAGCAATCTTCTGTGCCCTCAGCGGCTCAATCGTTTTGCTCAGTGCGCTAGGCCACAGATCTGCGCCACTTCCTCCATCCGCGCTCGCAACAGAGTTAGTTCTGGGTCGGCGTCGGGGATGGGTGTGTCGGCGACGAGGTGCGTGACGCCGAGTTCGTGGTGGCGGGCGTGAGTCTCCGGCGTGATTGCATAAGTATTGCCTGGTCGCGCGACGATCAGCGCCGTTGCCGGGTCGCGGCCGGCTGCGTGATAGGCCTGGCGTAGCTGCGCGATTCCGCTCTCTAATGCCTCAAGGCTGATCTGGGTTGGGTGCCAGCCGTCGCCAAGGCGCGCAACGCGGCGGATCGCAGCGGCGCTATGGCCGCCCCAGATGATCGGGATCGTTGTTTGAACGGGGCGCGGGTACATCTGAAAATCGGCGGCTTGATAATGCTGACCCGCAAATGTAACGGTTTCGCCGCTCCAGCACGCGCGCATGATGTGAACCATCTCTTCGACCCGGCGACCGCGATTGGCAAAATCAACATCCATCGTTGCGAACTCTTCGGCCATCCAGCCCGCGCCAATGCCGAGGATGGCCCGCCCGCCGCTCAGATAGTCGAGCGTGGCCAGTTGTTTGGCAAGCAGCACCGGGTGGCGCAGCGGCGCAACCAGCACCGAGGTGCCTAGCATCAGGCTGGGGGCGTGCGCGCCGGCCCAACCCAGGCTGAGCAGCGGATCGAGCCAGGGCGTTGACGGCGGGTAGTCCCAGCGGCCATGGCTGCGATAGGGGTAATGCGATGTACAGTTCAACGGCAGGGCGACGTGGTCGGTCACCCAAAGCGAGTGGTAGCCGAGCTCTTCAGCCCAGCGTGCAACCGTCACGATATTTGCCGGGCTACATTTCGGCCCGGCGTTGGGAATGATCACACCGACGTGCATAAAATCCTATTTTCGATGATCCGTATGACCCTACCCCCCGCGGCTGTTTAGCGTATGCCGTTCGTGCATCGGCACAAACAGGGTCATATCGTCGAACGCGGTGAGCTCGGGCGGCGGCAGGGCGATCGCTGTGCCGGCGGCCTGGAGTTGGGGCGTCCAGGTTGCGCACACATCGGTCAGCGCCGCCGCCTCGGTCGCGTCAAGCTGATCGAGCCGGTAGCCGAGCGACATATGGAACCCGTATTCGGCGTGGTCGAGGAAGCGCACCCCAGTAACTGCGGCGATGCTTTCGCGATAGGTACGCAGCGCTGCTGCCGTTGCCGATTCGGCGGGCTGCAAGGTGAGCATCAGGTTGTTGGCGTAGTAAAGCCCGCTGACATGCATGATCAGCCCGGTCGGCGCGGGAATGCCCGGCACGCGCTGGGCAAAGAAGCTGTCGCTTTCCGCCAGTGGTAGGTCAAGGTCGAGCTGCGCCGACCAGCGTTCGCGCACGCGTATCTGGTCACAGAGCAGTTCCATAACCGTCATGTGGAAGCTGGATGGCGGCAGCAGGGCAAACTTCGCGCCGAATGGCTGTGCTCGCAGCGCTGCCTGAAACGTGCTCGCCGCCTGACCGATTGCGCTTTCCGGTGCGACAAAACAGATGATTGTGTTGCCGGCGAACTGGCGCGCCGAGCCGTCGGCGTGGAATTTGCGCCCAACCTCGTGTGTGGCGCTTGCGGTCTGAGTCATTGAAACATTTCCTATGTTATAGTAAACGGGCAACACTATGCCGAACCTTATGTGTGCAGGTTTGGACGACTACGTTGGATAGCAAACTGATAGATGCCATTTGCAGATGCGCTGTAGGGTCGGCTTCTTGCCGCCTAACTCCGGCGACATCACACTAGAAATCAAAAGCTATGGCCTTTACGGAAACCCTTGACACCTGGATGACGCGCATGCTGCGGGTAACGCCGCAGGTTAGCGACGACAACGCGAGCGCTCCGGCTGAGCGCGCCTTTGGGCTCTCGCTGGCGATCTCCGGTCTGCGCTGTATTTTGCAGTATATTGTTCTGCCGATTGCTCTGCCGCTGATCGGCCTGGCGGGCGGCTTTTCGCTGGCGATTGTGCTGGTGCTCGATGTACTTGCTCTGACATTGCTGATCAGCAGCTTGCGCTTCTTCTGGCGCACGCGGCATCCGCGCCGCTTTGATATGTTGCCCCTTGCCGGCGTGATCATTCTGCTTGTGCTCGGCTCACTCAGCTTTGACATCTGGAATGTGATCAACGCCGTACGCAGCTGAACCCCGTATTTAGAGCAGACCCAATTCGCGCCGCACCGCTTTGGTAAGCCCCTTTACCACCAGCGCATAGGAATCGTCGATCAGGGCATGCAAGGTTTCCTCAGGTACACTCCTATCGAGCTGAACCTGGACCCAGTGGCGCTTGTCGAAGTAACTCGGCAGGCCGATCGCGGTGTAGGCCTCGCGCAGTTGATCGGCTTGCAGCGGATCACACTTGAGCGTGATCGTCGTTGGCGTCACGTCCAAGCCGACAGCGGCGAACAGTTTTGAACCCACTTTCAGCACCAGCGTCTCCGGCCCAAACGGAAAATCCTCAAACGCGCCGGGCTTGCTGAGCAAATAGGCGCGCAGACTTGCGAGATCACTCATTGGCTAGCTCCTGTCAAGTTATGCTTGCCTGTGGGTTATCTTCGAACAGATCCGTAACAGGCATCCTGTGCAGGCCGAAGTGCAGCCCGCCACCCGCACAGTGCCGTCAGTGGCTCAATCGTGCGGCTCAGTGTTTAAGCCTTCCACGTCTCGTGAATATGCGCCCAGGCCAGGCCGTATGGCGTGCCTGGGGCGGCGACAAAGAGCGCGGTACTATGCCGCGACGTGATCACCCCAGCGCGCTCCTGCCATTCTTCATAGGTTACCAGCAGTGCATCGCCAAGGGTATGCCGGAGTTGCGGCTGTTCAATCCAGATCCGCAGGCCCGGTCGGCTGCCGTGCATTGCGCGCAGGCCGGCCAGCAGCGGCTCGCGTTCAATCAGGCGTCCATCCGGACTGATCATCGTACATCCCTGCGCCATTGTCGTGGCACAGCGGGCGAAGACAGCATCGGTGTTGGGCAAGTCGCCCGCGAGCCATGCCGTAAAGAAGGCGTGCAAATCGACTATTTCAGCCTGCCAGTCGGGTTGCATTAACGGCTCCTTGTTTGTAGTCAGCAGTCGGCAGTCGGCAGTCGGCAGTCGGCAGTCGTCAGTTCGTCAGTTCGTCAGTTCGTCAGTTCCTCAGTTCTTCACCATCCAACTGTTCAACAATTCCCGTCACCAGGCGCACCACCTGCTCGGCGAGCAAAGACCCTGTAGGCGGCGCCGTTTCCCCATCTCCCGGTGCGGCAAACAGCGTGAGTGTGCGAAAACGGCGGCGCCGGAACAGCGCCGTCAGCCCCTGATCGGAGCGGAACGGGCGCGGCTCGGCGTCGATTGTGGTGTCGGCGGCGTCGGCGGCATCGGCCAGGCGCAATACTTCAGGGTTAGTGGGCCAGCCCCGCAACGCGCCTTCGCGTGTGGCATAGGCCAGTTGCGTGCCGGCTAGCTCTTCAACGCCGATAACCAGGGTTGTTGCTGGGTCAAAGGGAAAATGGCGCAAGAGCGTCGTCACAGTATCGGAGCCGTTATCAACAGCGCCCAGGGCAATCGCCCAGAGTTCCACCTGATGCAACGTGCTCAGGTGCGCCATTGCCGGTACCAGCGTTGCCAGCGCCGTATCGGCTGCCGGGGAGTCAGGGAGCGTCGGCGGCAGGAGCGTAATGCCGATCAACAGCACAAGGTAAGCCACTGCCACAATGGTGATCACCCACGCAAACACTGTCGTTACCGTCGCCGCAATTGCCGCCGCCAGGACGAGCGCCGGGCCAAGTAGTTTCGCCGTGAGGCCTATGCTAGTCGGGGCGAGCAACTGCCGTAAGCCCTGTGGCGCTGTCGGCGTGTCGAGCCGCGCCAGCAACAACACCCGCCAGCGCGGTGTGCGTACCCCGCCGTTGTAATCGGGGGCGACGGCACGCGTACCGAACACATTTTGGCTTTCCAGGCGTGGGCCGATCCGCGGCAATGGTGCGATCATCTGATCGATGAGCAGCGCTCCAAACGCCCAACCGGCGAGCAGCAACGCCGGTAACGGCAGCCAGGGCGTAATCAGGGCAGCACAAACGGCCAGAGCGAAGATCGCCGTGGCCGTACGTTGGGGGTGCGCCGGAATAGTAACGGCGTGGGTTCCTACCCGCGCGCCGACGCGCCGTAATCGGGCGTTGATATACGCCGCCGCCGTCGCCTCTGCGGCCGATCCCGGCTGACGCGCCCCCACCTGCTGCTGGAGGTGGCTGATGATACTCTCAAGTTCATCGCGCGGGGCGCTCAGCATTAAAATACCAGGCCCCGCTTAGTCCTGATCCAGGCGACGAACGTTGGCATGAAACCGATTGCTCCTGCATTATCGGACTGGGCCACACGATTGAGCCCCTGAGGGCACTGAACCGTGTGGCTCGCTCCGCTCGCGCCGCCCGTATGCTGGCTCAACGGATCTGCCCAGCGCTATAGGATTGGTATGCGCTCAGACTGATGCCTGCCGCTGCTGCTAAATCCTGCGCCCTGCCTCCTGCCGCCTACGGCACCGGCGTATTGGTTGGCGTGGGCTGCGGCGTATTGGTCGGCTCCAGCACAAATTCCTCGGCCGGCGTGGCGGTTGGCGCCGGGGTGCGCTGATCAACCGGCTGGCTTTGCGCCGGATCGCTGCTCGGCCGCCCGCAGGTTGTCTGTTCAGGCAGGCAGAGCAAGAGCGTCAGATCATAGCGAATAAACTGGTTGCCGATATCGCCGACATTCTTGATCTGCACGAAGTAAAAACCATCGACCTCGGGTATAAACTCGATCTGCGAGTCTAGCGTATTGCCGCCGGGAATATCGTCGTTGACATCGAGGATCGTCACCCCATCGCGGTCGGTCAGCACAACCACCGTATCGGCGCCGGCCTGCGTGACGCCATTCACCTCGTTGCGCCCGCGGTAGCGCCGCGAGTCGGTAAAGATGACATAACGTTTGCCGATACTGCCGAAGAACACGATCCAGTCGGCGTCGCCGTTGGGGCAAAGCGCGCGATTCTCTTGCAGTTCATTCGAGGTGATCAGCCGCGCCTGCTCGGGTAGGCCATCGGCTTCAAACAGATCAAGGCAGACCTCACGCACCAGCGTCGGCGTCGGGCCATAACTCTCGTCGATCAGCGCGATCACATAAAAATAGTCGATCCCGCCGCGCCCGGCCGCATCGCGCACGCGGATGTAGTACGGCCCGTCGAAGGGGATGCGGATCGTGATTCTGGGCCGCGTGTCGGCCGGGTTGGGGTTGCCGGGATCGCGGTTAAAAAAGTCGTTGTTGAACGCAATACTGTTCAATTCGCGGTCGAACAGCTCCAGCGTCAGGTCGAGGCCGGGGTCCATCCGGCTAATATCGATCGTGTAGACCTTGCCGGAAACACCGCCGAACACCAGCCAGTCCTCATCGCCGACGCCGCAGATCGTGCGCAGTTGCGACGTTTGCACATCGATCGGTCGCGACGACGCCGGGTTATTGTCGGACTCAAAACCATCGTCACAGACCGGACCGGTTGTTGGGGTAGTCGTTGCCGGAGCAGGAGTGGAAGTATTGGTTGGGGTTGTTGTAAAAGTCGCCCCCGAGATAACAACCGTGAGCGGAAACTGGGCTTGGATCTGCTGCGCATTACCAGTTGCTGCCCCAATGACCGTCGCTTGTACGATATAACTTCCTGGAGCTACCGTAGCCGCTGCCGACACAAAAAGGGTAACTTGCTGTGATGATCCTGTCGTGATGAATACGGTGCCGCTGCTTGTAGGTGTAAGACCAGATGGAACACTGGCAAATGAAACTGTAAAATTACGGTCGGCAGCACCGGGAATATTACTATTTGTAATCGTAATTGTGGTCGAACCCGTACCACCTGGATCAACCGTGATTGTTGGCTGCGTTGGAGTAACGATAACGGCCTGCTGCGCCTGCACCGGTGCCACAGTGCCCTGGGTTGCAGCAAGAAAGATCAATAGCACAGCCAGGGCGGCGATCGTGGCATTTCTGACGTGGGTAGAACTCTTCATCAAGCGCGCTGCTCCCGGCGCTAAAGAGGGGGGTGAATCGTGCGCATTATAGCCTTTGCCTTCCTGAGTGTCAACCATTTTGCTTTTTATAGCGCTGCGCGCCTGCGCCAAAGGGGTGCGTTCCCGCGACTATGTCCGGCGGTGCATGCCCTCAGGGGCAAAAAATATGCAGGTAGACCCTAACTGATGCGCGGTACGTCAGGGCATGGCAACGGGCCGTAGCGCACAGGGCCACCCCACATGCGGGGTGGTCTGGAGGGCGGCACGGCCCTCCAGCGGGGGTAGGAGGGGGCGGAGCGGCCCTGCGCATGCCCTGGCGGGAGCCGCAATCAGCGGGGGTAGGAGGGGCTTTTGGGGGTAGGTTTTTTCGGCCCAGCCGCCCATTCCCCGCACCCCAAACCCCGCTCCCTCGGAGGGGAGCGGGGCTTCCGAGCGCATCGCACTGCGGAATCGCTGCGGTGCCCCCCCTTCTCCTCTTGA
>JBBRUG010000219.1:0-10172 GCA_038247995.1 Chloroflexales bacterium
GCGGCGCTTCCAGCACCATTGCCAGCGCAACGATGCCATCAGCGACTGCAAGCGGACGCAAGATCAGCGGGCTCGCCAGACGTTCGATCTCTTTGCCGAATGCGTCGCGGCCTTGCAGGCTGATCTGGGCCGGGTCCTGGCCTTTGCGTAAGGTGTCGCGTTTGTCGTTGTCTTTGAATTGATAGATGATCGGTAGCCCGAAGTCGGCACGGGGAAACTTACCACTGCTTGGAAGCGCCTGGTGTTTTGGGAGGCGCTGACCAGTGAGTTCGCGGATCGCCTCCGGCTCCGGCCAACGATTGCGCCCCGGGCGCCGCGGATCATCGGCGCTGGACGGGCGAGGCTGACGAAACTCTTCCAGCCTATCGAAGAGCAAACGCCACGCACCGAGAGCTTCTTGAGCCACGTTCGCGACCGGGCGGCGCAGCGGAACAATGCGATACCACTGCGGATCAGCGCTGATGCGCGGGGTGTAATGTGGAAACGGTCCAGGGCCGCTTACCAGATGCGTTGCACATTGTTGGCCGATCCAGGTTTTAGCCGTAGCCTTGGTTGGTCGATCCATAGGCGGTTGATTATCGATACTGACGCACTCGATCGCGCCGAAGCCACGTCGCGTACGTGCTCCAATGCCACCAAAGCATTCCCATGCCCACACTGCAGCGGCAACTTCTTCAACCGGTGTACCGGCAAAAAGTGCAATCTCGTCCTTCTTCCAATTTTCTGGCCAACGCTCAGGCATGCGCAGACGCAGGGTAAAGCGCACACCCTCGCGCACTTTTCCACGCTCTTGCTGTAGTGGAAAGGCTACATAGCTGTATGGTGAACGGAAATGACCTACTTCGGTACTCGTTCCCTGTTGAGTCTGATACGTAAAATCGCGCCCTGGATCGATTACTTCAACGGCAAGCTCAATCATTGCCGCGATGCTCGCAGCACCCCAGAGCCGGTCCTCCGCCTGCTTCAGATCCGCAAGCTCCTTGGAATGACCGATACGCGTTGCCCGCCACCAAAAGCGCAACTGGCCGCGAATGCTTGGACCGCGCACCGTCGTAATCGCATCAGTGGTACCCGCTACCACACCGCCGCCAAAGAGCGGTGTTATTAGGTGATATTCGCGCACCTGCTGGAACATCGCACGCTGTTTCACTGGCGGGGGCGAGGCAAGGTTGCTTCCACGCATGATCATGCCATAATCTCCTCTACAGCAAGCGGTTGCCCTGACCAGACGCCAAAGATAACCAGCCCAAAGCCATCGTTGCGGTCGATTGGCTGATCGCTGATTGGTTGCATCCAGTGATGTTCCACCCAAGAGCGGATCGCCTCTGGTGTGCCGTCGAACTGCAGATAATACACTGCGCCGGCGGGCGCGAGGCGACGGGTTGGCTTCGGGTTGCCCTGAAAGTCATTCGCGGCGATCTCCCAACCCGAGACAATTTGTGGCTGCGGCACCAGTGCCGCCCGAAGCGTAATTGTTACGTCGGCTGTACGTGTAAGCAAGGGGCCAGTGGAAGCCGGCCGGTAGCCCGTATCGAAGATCGCTGGAGTTACGAGCAGGGCGCGGCAGGCCTTGTTCGCAACAATCTGTTCAACGACTTCCGGCAGGCAAGGGCAAGACGGAAAGGCATCGTCGCTCTGCCGCCACGCCACAACGCGCCGCTCTCCGGCGAGTGGCGCGAGGCCGCCGCTAAAGGAAGGGAATTCAGCGGAGGTGCGCAGCGCCAGCCCAAAACGGCGACGGGAGGGCAGCGTAAAACTGAGGCCGCTGGTTTGAAACAGCGCGCCATCGAGCGCCGTTTGGTAATTGGGTTCGATGCTCACATGCATCCGGCGATCACGGGGCAGCTTGCCCACGCCAAGCTTCGCGGGATCGATAGCATTTTCTTCAGCAAAGAATGTCGCTTGCAGACCGTATTGAAGCCAAGCAAGCAAGTGCTTCCACTTCCAGAATTGTGGTGGGTGCTTGCTCAACTTGGCAGGAAATTTTGTGCGCGCGCCAATTGGTAGGAGGTCAGTCGGACCATTGCTGAACGGTCCTGTTGGGCGGGTTGTTGGAGCGACTTGCATGATGCGTAGGCCGTCATCAACATCAGTAAGCAACGCATCCGCCGGAGCCGGCCCATACCAGGTTATTGGTTCATCGTCGGTAGTAGGCAATTCAATTAACAGTGGCCCGTGTACTTCCAGCCCAAGCACCTGTTGGACATTAGCTTCGGTACGAGTGAAATGACCGTCACCGTCTACGCCATACCGGTTTCGGGCGCCGCCGGCAATCGTCGAGGGAAAGGGGAAATCGAGCGACTTTGCGCGCACGCCGGGGTCTGGCCCAAAGGGCTTGCCATCGCGCACAATCAAGGGGTCACGCGGCTCGATGATCCAGATTGGCATCATCACGCTCCTTCCGAGGGTGGTGTAGCGACAGAGCTCGGGAGCGCACCAAGCGCACGGGCGAATTCACGGGCAATAATAAGCTCATCGGCAAGGGTTGCAACATCGATTGGAGTACCATTTTCTGGCGTAGAAACATCACCCAGGGCAATGCTTACTCGCTGCACAATGCTGGAATCCGGCGCAGCATCGCCGTGGCTGCCGCGTTTGCGTTGCATAATGCGCACTGCATCCTTCCGCATAGCTGCATCGAGCGTTGTGTGAAGCTTCTCTGGCGCATTGCCGAGGCGCACCGCCAGATCGCGTAGTTCATAGGCTGCGCCATCCGGTAGCGCATCTTCACGATACAGCGTGATAAATTGCTGTAGCCGCTCAACAAAGTGACTGGTATCCGTACCCCAACTGCCGCGAATCGTGCGATCCACCCCACTGCGTTTACTGAGCGTGATGGCGAGTGCGTTCTTACCGGGCAGCTTTTTCGCACAGTCCTCAGCCTCACGAGCGAGATCTAATGCGTCACTGAGCGGCTCGATATGGTGCGCAATCGCTATGCCAACGGAAAGACTTGGGGGTGGAGCACTTTTCGGAGAAAGTGCAGATCCTGGCGGGTTGCCTTCTTTGCGAATAGCTTCGGCTTCTTCCGCTCGAATAGCTTTAATGGCTTTTGCCATCACATCACGAAACTTCGTTGCAAGTGCTTGTGCACAATCAAGCACGGTATGCAAAGGCAAAAACGCCAGTACATCATCGCCACCGGCGTACACTAACGCGCCCTGATGCTGTTGTTCAACAATATCGCGTACATCCGAAGCAAAGGAACTCAGTGCTTGTGAAAAGAGACGATGCGACTCAGGCGTCTGAAAACGATCAATCGTATCACCCATAAAATCGCCGTCAGCGGCAAGCAGGGCATAATAGGGCTCAGGAGCCGCACCGTCCGTGATCGCCGTGAGCAGGTTGGTCAACACCCCACGGGCTTCATTGAGATCGGCGCGATCTACTTCTTCGACAAGCCGTTCAGCGAACAAGATTCCGGCATCGTAACCGCCGATCATTGACACGTTCTGATAGCGTTCGGCCAGCAGTTCGGGCTGTGCACCCAAGTCTTTCAATTCGTCCATCCGCTGGATGAAGACCAGGCCGCGGTTCTCAATTTGTGTTGCATCGAGCCCCATGGTCACCCGTTGCAACAAGGGTAAAGCCGCAAAATGAGACGTGCTGGGAATATCCGACGCAACCGACTTCGCCTCGCCCCGTCGCTTCAGCAGATCGACGCCGGAAAGCCGTTCGGCGGGGCGAGCACCATAGCGCTGAAAGAGGTAGAGCGCCTTCTTCCGCCGCATTGGCGGGCCATCGCCACGCTCCGCAAACAACCGCTCGTCGATTACCGACTCGCGGCTACCGTCAAGGGTCGATTTCGGCAGGCGCACTGGTGTTAGTAAAGACGCCAGATCCGGCACACTGGTAATCGGTGAGGGCCGAAAGGTGCGAGTTAATTTGCGCCCGGCCATGAGATCTTCCAACCGATGTCGTGCGGTTGGATAATCAGGCGCTAAGGGGGTCGCTGCCCAAAAACAGATACTCTCGATAAAATCGGCTAGTTGTTCCAGAGCCAGGGCCTGAAGCCAAGGACGATCCGTTGGCCAATCGATAGCCTTTAACGCCTTGGCCCCAAGTTTGTTGACCAAATGATGATGTACTCGTTCAACAACTGTTGTGCCTAGGTTGCCCACATCAACGGTCGCATCAAGCTCGGCCATGATGCGGTTCGGTACGCTGCGTTCCTGATCGTTTAAAGCATCTTCGGCAGGGAAAATGAGACGGCCTTGATACGGCGCTTCGGCAATCGTACGTGCTGCAACCTTGCCAAGTTCACTGAGCACCCATGACCCAAACCAGAGATCTCGGCTGCGGCGGGCGGCAGCGATAAACTCCTGCACCGGGCCAATCGAAACCAAGAACAAATGTTTGGACATGAGCTACTCCTCTGACAGAACACCGATATCCGTGCTTTGCGTGCAGTTAACCCAATGCAGGGCTCAGAGCGCTGCCAAACTAACGCGACCATGACCAAATACGGTCGCTTTGCCCACATGCACCAGGCTCGCGGCCAGCAAAATCGTGCGGACGGCAGGTGGAACCGCACGGAGGGTTGCCTCGCCAACCATGCCGCCGAGTTTCATTGAGCGCAGTTCACCATTACGTGTGCTGGTGCGCTCCCAATCAACCCACTCAGTTGTAGCACGATCGACGCGTACCCGACGCGCAGCATCAACAATTGGGCGATAATCAATCGCCCATGGGTGCGCGCCATAGAAACGGATCAGTGTGGTTAGGCGCCAACAGGCTGCCTGTACGATCGCACTAAGGTCGAAGTGCTCGATAAAAGCGCCTCTGGCCTTCACTCGCAGCGGGGTATTCAAGGTCAGCCGGAGATCGGCCGGCAGTGCAGCGGCATGGGTGGGCAGTTCAGCCAGGTTATGCGTCGGCGGATCAGTAAGAGCGTGCACAGTTGCATCTGTATACACCGGTACTCCCGTATACTGAAACGGATGAAGGACGTCTGCTCGTTCGAGTTCGGCTTTGGCGAGATCGCGCCCAAGCCGGGTCTGCCCAAGTTCAGCAAAGCCATACAGAAAGTTGGGCAGCAGATTGATCGCCGTACCGATCAATACCAGGCCAAACTCGAGAGGATCACCCGCCGCATAGGTACGCTGACGATTGAGCGGTGGTTCAATCACAAACGCGCGCGGCATGTCTTGCAGGTCGTGGAGTGGTCCTTCACCAGGATCGCGACGAGGTTCAAAAACCTCACGATACGGGCAGACTAGGGCTGCGTTACAGGTTGAGGCGTGCCCCCAACACGTCGGCGGACATGCCGATGTTGCACGCTGGAACGCATAGCCAAACCCACCGCGCAACAACGCGCCTTTATAGGCAGGTAACGTTGTTGCCTCACGCAGACGATAGGTTACCCGGGCGCGCAAAATGGAAAGGGGCGGAACGTCAATCCCAGGCGAACCAACTGCATCGTGATCGCGGATAGACATAACCGGCCTTTACTTTCAGGTGACGGGCCGCGAGAAGTGCGTGCATGCAAAATAACGTTAGAGATCAATGGGTTGGTTGCAAGTATAGCAGTGCGCTAATGTATTCGCAAGCTAATTGAAAGGCATAAAATGAAAATTAGATGACTATATTGACAGCATATTCCTTAGTCGAAACCAGTAGGCCTTTCACACGTCCGCATTTGCGCCCATAGCCGGTCGTACTATGCAAGAGAGGAGACATACGCCGAACAACGCTTCCAGGAGGCATTCCAGATGGCAACACTCTACATCCAGGAGCAGGGAACGACGGTCCGCAAACGCGCGCAGCAGGTGCTGATCACCAAAGACGACCAGACATTGCAAGCAGTGCCGCTCAACAAGATCGACCAGGTGGTGCTGATGGGCCTCGGCGTTCAGCTTTCCACGGCGCTGCTGGTGGATCTGCTCAACCGCGGCATTCCGGTCACACTCACCAATCAGAATGGCAGCCGGCATTACGCAACGCTCGCCGCCGGGCCGTCGCGCTTCGCCGAGCTACGGATGCACCAGATGCAGCGCGTGAGCGATCCGGCCTGGGCGCTCGAGGTGGCGCGCGCCATTGTGCGCGCCAAGCTCGCCAACCAACGTGCTGTGCTCGTCAGCACGGGTTGGCCTGCGGCCGCTGCCGCCGCCGCGCAGATCGCCGCTGCTGCGACTGCGGTTGATCAGGCCGTTACCCTCGACGCTGTGCGCGGGTATGAAGGCGCGGGCGCGGCGGCCTATTTTGGCGCATGGCGGGTGACGCTCGGACGGGAGTGGGGCTTTGCCGGTCGCGCGTTCTATCCTCCGCCCGATCCGCTCAATGCGCTGCTCTCGTTCGGCTACACCCTTCTGACCCACGACACGCTCGCCGCTGTGCAGCTTACCGGCCTCGACCCCTACCTCGGCATGTTTCATCAGTTGGAAGCTGGGCGTCCGTCGCTGGCGCTCGATTTGATGGAGCCATTCCGTCCATTGGTGATCGACCGGATTGTGCTGGCCATGCTCGAAGAGGGCCCGCTTCATCAGGATCAGTTCACGCCTTCCACGCGACATTCCGGCGGCGTGGATCTCGATTCAGCAGTACGCGCACTGCTCATCGACCGCTATGAGACGGCAATGCAAACGCCAACCCGCCTGCCCACCGGCGAACAAACTGCCCTACGCCGTGTCGTGCTGCTCCAGGTGCACGCGCTCGCACGGGTTATTCGTGGCGAGCAGGAGGCCTATACCGGCTATACGCCGGATGGGACGCTGGAACGATAACCATCCGCATCGTGCCGACTTGGTGACGCTTGTCAGCGCTCGGCTTGAATACCATCTATGCTTACGCTCATCTGCTACGATATTGTCCAAACCAAACGCCGGACGAACGTGATGAAGCTGCTCAAGGGCTACGGCACGCACGTCCAACGTAGCGTCTTCGAGTGCGATCTTGATCCGGCGGAGTTCGCCGCCCTACGCCGGAAGCTCCAGTCGCTCATCGATCAGGCAACCGATAGTGTGCGCTGCTACCGGCTCGATGCAACGGCTGTCGAGCGGATCACGATTGAAGGCATCGGTCACGTCTCCCGCACGCCTACGCACTGGGTCATTTAGCCAGGACGCACGCGCCCCGCGCCAGGACGCAGCCGGCACGTGGCAGGACGCACGCGCCCCGCGCCGGACGCAGCCGGCACGTGGCAGAACGCAGGCAGTACCGACCAGCAGGCAGTACCGACCAATTGTGTTGACGGCATCGCATTGTCCGGCGTCATCTCTACAGCACAGCGCTACAACCCCCACACAAGGCTTTGTAGTTCGCTGGTTCACTGGTTCGCTGGTTCGCTGGTTCGCTGCCTCACTCCAACCAGACCCCGACCAGCGGATGGCCCGGCGCCGGATCGGGCGGATCGGGGAAGAAGCCCGCCCGGGCAATGCGTGAACGCTGCGTTGGGCGGCGCAGCGTCGGCTGTGGATCGACAGGGCGAGCGCGGCGCCAGTGGTATGTCTGCGGCGGCTCTGCCGTTGCGTCGGCAAGCCCATGCACCCGATCGAGGCGAAAACAGCGCTCGGCGCGCGCCTGGAGGCAGTACGCATGCAAGTACCACCAGGGGCCGTGGCGCTCCAGGCGCAGCGGGCGCACGATCCGATCGCGTGGCGCTGTTTCGTCGGCGCCCTGATAGGTTAGCGTGACCGCTTTGCGCCGGCGCATGGCCGCTTCCAGGTGTTCGTGCAGGTTGGCAAGCGACGGGAAGGGGGCTGTTGCGGCGACCGGCGAGAGATCATCGACGACGAACCCTGCGACAGGCTCAGGACAGGACGGACGACCGAGCACCGCCCAATCGTCTTCATCGGTCTGCAACCCGCCAACGAGAGTCCGTCGTCCGGCATCCGCTGAGTCCCCATTGGTATGGGCGTCAGCCGCACCAGTTCGAAGCGAGTGGTCCGTCGTCTCTCGTCCGTCGTCCGTCGTCCGTCGTCCGTCGTCCGCCGTCTCGCGCAACGTCGCAATCACGGCATCAGTGGCGGCCTGGAGTGCCGGGGGAAGCCCGGCGCGCAGGCGATCCAGGAGCCTCTCGCCCGGGCCGGGCGGCGCATCTGCCGGAGCATGGGCCTGGTAATGGGCCGCAGCGACGAGTAGCGCCGCCATCTCGCTGGGGGTAAGCTCACTCACCGGCGGCGTTTCGACCGGCGGCGGCGGCGTAACCACACGGCCATCACGGGCCAGGGCACGCGCCAGGGCGGCTTCACCCCCCGGCGCGACCAGCGCCACCCCCGGCGCGAGTTGATCGCTGACCGCCCGGCGTACCGAACGCCGGCGCAGCGCTGCGTCCAGGTCGGCCGGCTGATCACTCAGCAGCACGGTCTGCGCCGTCATCCGCAGCCCGCCGTTGGGGGTGAGGACGGCTTCAAAATCGGCAGGAATCGTGCCGCACCGGCTGATCAGCACCGCGCGCAGGCGCGCCGCGTCGGATCCACGGCCAACGGCGCGCGCCACCGACGCGCGGGTCAAGGTGTAGGTGTCGCCCGTGGCGTCACTGCGCACGGCTGCGGCGAACGGCGCCAGGGTCAACAGATCCGCCGCGCCGGTATGCGGTGGTACATGAATCAGACCATGTGCCGCGCCTGATGGCGCCTCGGCAGGAACCACCGACCACCGACGACGGACGACGGAGCGCACGTCGTCCGTCGTCCGGCCTGCCCTGAGCCTGTCGCAGGGTCCGTCGTCCAGGCAGCGGTAGGACAGCTTGCCTAACCAATGCAGCGGCCCGGCACATGCCGCAGCCCAGACCTGCGCGGCGTTCCGGTGCGCCCAGGGCAGACGCCGGCGCGGAAAGGCGAGACCGTGGGTCATGGCGTCGGCGAGCGGGCCGAGCGCGGCAGCGAGCCGATCGTAGGCATCGGCAGGGACGATTGCGCTATCGGACGGCGCCACAGCGGCCCAGGCGCAGAGCCGGCGCCGCATTGCCGGCCAATCGAGCCCGCGCAGATTGACCCGCAGCGCGATGAGCCAGCGATCTGGGCGCGGCGCACCCTGCCAGGCATCGGTCAGCCGCTGGAGGCGTTCAGCCGGCGGCGCGGCAAGGAAGCGGCGGGCGGCAGGAGCAGCGACAGCCGCAGCACCGTGCGGCGCAAGCAGGCCCATGTCGCCCAGCAACGGCAGAAGCCAGGTATACAGCGCCGCCGCCTCGTCGGGCGGAAGCGGCGCCAATCGCGGCGTAAGCGTGCGCAGCGCAGCAGCGGTTGGCCGCCCATCCTGATGCAGCGGCAACGGCGTTGTCGCTGCGCTCACGAGCAGCGCCGTTGCGGCACGGAGGGCGAGGGGCGGATCGGCGTTCACAGTAGTGGGCAGAGACAATGGCGGCCCATGCGCGGCATGGTGCATGGTGCATTCTGCATTTTGCATTGGTATCAGGGGCACCGGCAACCAGGCGCGCAACTCAGGCGGCAACAGGTAGCGGATGGGATGCTTGCGCGTCGCCGGGCGCGGCAGCAACCAGCCCAGCAACAGCAACCGTTCGCTGATCGAACGCGGCGTCCGATCGACGCGCAACGCGCTGAGCGGGCGAATAGGGCCAAAGCGCGCCGTGAGGTCAGCGACGTTCAAGCCGCGCGGAATGGCGCGGAGGATCTGGACGGCGTGCTGTTCGTCGGGCATCAGCAAAAAATAGACACTGCGCACGGCTGCCGCGCGACAGATCGCCGCTCGAAGACGGGCGAGGCGTTCGGCAGGCGTACAGCGGCGGGGGAGACTGATCCGCTGCGACGACGCAATCAGGCGTTGCAACGTCGGCGGCGTTTGCGCCAGAAAAGCGGCCCAAGAATGCATGGGGGTTGCCTCCGAACCAGGAACATGCTACACTGTCAGAAATACAGGGATCGTAGCCGAATTTGGCCAGGATGGCAAGAAGCGCACAGCGAACCGGGGTGTTGGTTGATCGGCGTAACGCAAGTTGGAATGCGCCGCAGCACGACTGCCCCGGGTGCGAGGGAGTACGATCCAATGCCCCGCTACGAAGGGGTTTGAAACACGCCAGGAAGTTTTGGCTTTGCTCAGTCGTGAGTGCCGTACGATCCAATGCCCCGCTACGAAGGGGTTTGAAACGACCGACGCACAGTGTGCATAATCTGCACACTGTGAAGGTACGATCCAATGCCCCGCTACGAAGGGGTTTGAAACGAACCGTCGGCTCGTCGTTCCACGGCTGACTGTATACGTACGATCCAATGCCC
>JBBRUG010000220.1:0-10078 GCA_038247995.1 Chloroflexales bacterium
CACCCGAACCGCGCCGAAGGACGAACGCGGGCTGCGCCCGCTCCGAACCTCACCCGAACCGCGCCGAAGGACGAACGACGAACGCCTCTTGACGATTCTATAGCACAGGGTTGGCCTTGTACGAAAGCATCCCATCAGTTGGGGTAACAAGGTCTTCACTGTCCACCTGTCCAGGCTAAAAAACTAGCCGGCTTACCAGGCCGAATCTCACCACCTGCCGGACGCACATAAACACTACATAGACGACCATGGTTAGGAGTCAGGAGTCAGGAGTCAGGTGGCACAATATGCTTTAAGCTACTTGTTTCATCGATATGAATCGATATAAGGAGCCCATGATGATAGCCAAACCGCTTGATTCACTCAAACTGCTCGTTCCACTTGATGGTTCGCCACTGGCGGAGCAGGCACTCCCGTATGTGCGCATGTTCGCTAGCCTTGCACCAACCGAAGCTCACCTCATGCGTATTATTGTACCGTCGGTCCTGGAAACGCTCACGCGCTACGAGGAAGTCTTTCTGAGCGCCGCCAGCGACACACTCGGCAATCATGCCGAGCAGGTCGAGCGTATGCATGAGGCACTGAATGAAGAAGCGCTACGGTATTTGGCCACGCAGGCCGCACTGCTGAAGGATATTCCGACCCGTGCAGATGTTGCCTTTGGCGCACCGGCCGAACTAATTGCGGCGGCGGCAAGCGGCCACACTATGGTCGTAATGGTAACCCACGGCCACAGCGGTATGTTGCGTTGGGCGATCGGTAGTGTAACCGCCCGCGTGCTCCAAATGGCTGAACAGCCGGTGCTGGTGATCCGCAGCAGCGATAAACTGCCGGCCACCATCAAGGCGCCGCGCCGAATCATGGTTGCGCTCGACGGTTCACCGGGGGCTGAACGCGCCTTGCCACTGGCCGTGCATCTTGCACGCATCGCTGGCGCCGAACTGCTGCTCACCCAGGTGATCGAGCCGGCCGAAGGTTATTGGTTCAAGATGAGCGCCGATGAGGCCGTTGGCCGCCTGCGCGAGTTGGCCTTCAGTTATCTTGAGCGTATCGCCGAAGGGCTGCGCCGCGACGCAAAGCTCAACGTCACAACCACCGTTCCCATCGGCCATGTTGCCGAGGAGCTTGTTCAAGAGATTGAGCGTAAACACATCGACCTGGTGGCGCTGGGACGCCGTGGCTTCGGCGGCGCGCGGTCAATATTCCTTGGCGGCACCACCGAGAAAGTAAGCCAGGCTAGCCCGGTGCCGTTGCTGGTAACGGGGTAAGGCAGGGCAGTAGGCTAGGGCGGGCGCGTCGTGACGCGCCCGTAGGGAGCGGAATACGTTAGTCTGCCGCAGCGGGCGCCGGTACAGGGGTTGCAACCTGGCGCCCCGGCAGCGTAAGGGCGAGCAGCGCGGCCGGGATGCCGAGCAAGGTCATCCAGACCATCACACTTGTCAGGCCATATTGGTCGGCGCTGAGGCCGGCAAGCCAGGTGCCGATCGCGCCTGTTGCAAAGGTGAAGCCGAGGATCAGCCCGGCGGCGAAGCCCTGCTTTACCGGCAGCAAGCGCTGTGCATATACCACCAGCACGCTGTGCTGCCCCCCCACGAGAAGCCCCGTGAAGGCACAGGCAATAAAGGCCAACGGGATCGACGGCGTGAGCAAGCAGACCAACCCGGCCGGGACGCCGGCGAGCAGCGGCCAGAAAATGGCCGTCCGCATCCCCAAACGATCGGCGATATTGCCGCTGATCACCTGCCCAATCGCCCCGGCGCCCATAAACACCCCCGCCATCAAACCATACAGCGCCGGGTCCCACCCCCGGTCGCTGAACAGCTTCGGCAGGAACGACATGTAGACCTGCTGGATCGACGAGCGCACCGCTACAAGCACGATAAAGCCCGCCACCAGCGCGATTGCCAGGTTGGTCCACACTTGCTTCGGACGCGGCGCTGCGGCGCGGGTCCGCCGAACAATGCCGCGCTCCTGACCGCTGGCGCCAAAGAGCATCCCGGCGGGAATGAGCGCCAATGCGGCAAGCGGGATGATTCCCCGTGCGCCGAAGCTCCCAGCGAGCGCGCCGGCGAGAAACGGCCCAACGGCCAGGCCGATCTGGCCGAAGAAGAAGAAGAACGAGGTGGAACTGGCCGGACGATCGGGCGCCGCTACGGCCGAGCCGGCCGCGCCGATCGGATGGAACAGGCCACTACCGAGCGGCGCCAGCAGGAAGACCGGCAAGAGTAGTTCCCAGGTGGGCGCAAATGCCACCAACCCATAGAACACCGCCATCCAGACGACGCTGGCGCCGGCGAGCAGCATAGTGCGGCCGGGCACTTTGTCGGAAAGCCAGCCGAAGAGCGGCTGCGAGAGCGAGCCGACGAGCAGATAAATCGTTAGCGCCAGGCCGATCTGGGCATTGCTGAGGCCCAGCGGCACCGCCAGCACAGCCAATAACACCGCGCCGACACTATTCAGCACATCAACCACAAAGTGGCCGCTGGCCACGGCCACAAACATTCGATTACGCCACAACTTCATAATATTATTCCACACGGGTAGCGCCAACCCGTCGGGTCGGCGCTACCCTCTACCTGATGGGTCGGCGCTACCGTTCATACACTACTTTCCCATCAACAATCGTCATTGCCGCCGTGATCGCGTGTAGATCGTTCGGAGCGCAGCGGAACGGGTCGCCGGTGAGCACGGCCATGTCGGCGAGCATGCCCGTTGCCAGCGTGCCGCGCCGCCCGGCTTCGCCGCTGCACAGCGCCGGGCCGACACAGTAGGCGTGCATTGTCTCGGCGATACTGAGCCGCTGTTCAGGATACCAACCGCCCTCGGGATGGCCGCCGGGGCGCTGGCGGGTAACGGCGGCATGGACACCGAGCCAGGGGTTCATACTTTCAACCGGCGCGTCCGAGCCGAAGGCAAGTTGCGCGCCGCTCTTGAGCAGGCTGCGCCAGGCGTAGGCCGTAGCGCAGCGCGGCCCCCACAGTTCGTTGGCCGTCTCGATATCGCTAGTGCAGTGGATCGGCTGCATACTGGCGATGACGCCAAGCTGAGCAAACCGCGGAATGTCGGCGGCATGCAGCGCCTGGCAATGCTCAATCCGATGCGGCAGCGCCAGGGCCGGCGCATCCTCAGGGGCATGCTGTTGGGCGTGTTCAATTGCATCGAGCACGCGCCGATTCGCCGCGTCGCCGATGGCATGGACAATCATAGCAATCCCGGCATTGTGCGCACGAGTGACAATATCGAGCAATTCAGGCTGTTCAATTACGGCCAGGCCGAAGTGGCGTCGCCCTTCGTAGTGGGTCAGCATCTCGGCGCTCTCGGAGCCGAGCGAGCCGTCGGCGAAGAGCTTGAGTGCGCCGATGCGCAACCAGTCGTCGCCCACGCCGCTGCGCAACCCGAGCGTAATCGCCTGATCGAGATGCGCCGCTGCGAGATGCGCCAGGCAGCGCACCTGAAGTTCACCACGCTGGTAAAGCGTCTGCATAGCGCGCAACGTCTCGGGGGCGCTTTCGGGGTTGGTGCCGGGCGGCGCCTGCACGCTGGTAATCCCGTAGCTCAGGGCCTCACGCAGGGCGATTTGCAGCCCTTCAATGCGCTCGGCATCGCTTTGGGTCGGCACCACGGCGCGCACCAGATCCATCGCCGTTTCAGTGAGAATGCCGGTCGGTTCGCCGTCGCGGTCGCGGCGGATCTGCCCGCCCGCCGGGTCGGCGGTGGCAGCAGTGATCCCGGCGAGGGCGAGGGCGCGGCTGTTCACCCAGATCGAGTGACCGTCTTTGCGGGACAAAATCGCCGGGCGATCCGGGCAGACGGCGTCGAGATCGGCGCGCGTAGGCCAGCGCCCGCCCCAGGGGATGTGATCCCAGCCGCCGCCGCGCAGCCAGGCGTCATCAGGCAAGATTGCCGCCCGTTCGGCGATGACCTGTTGCGCCGCTTCCAGGCTGGCCGTGCCGCCGAGGCGCACTTCGCGCTGGCCCAACCCTTGCCAGACAATATGCACATGCGCGTCGGTGAGGCCCGGCACAACCGCGCGCCCATTCAGGTTAATCATCTCGGCGCGACCACCGGTGGCAGCCTGGATGCGCCCCTCCGTGCCCACAGCCAACACACGGCCATCGCGAACAGCGATCGCACGGGCAACGGGCATTTCAGGATTCAGAGTATAGATCGGACCATTGTAGAGGACGAGGGTGGACATCGGCGATCTCCTCAGGGTTATCTCGCAAGGGCACTGCGACAAGCGCATGTTCTATCGTACGCGGGGCATGGCCTGATGTCAAACAGAGCCAGGAGCCAGGATTCAGGATTCAGGAGGCACAAGCCACGAGTAGTCGAGCTTTCCCGCACGGAGTCTGCCTGTTAACGTTACGGAGGCGCGGAGAGCGGTATGCTTAAGCATGATGGTGCTTATCAATGAGGAGAGCACTGTAATGCGTACCATAGCTTTCTTTAGCCTCGTAACGCTTCTCTTCCTGGTCGTTGCTATCAGCCCCTCGCCGGCGCATGCCGTCGCCCCGCCTAATCTGTTGCCCAATGCGAGCTTCGAGATCGGTGAGGAATACGACCCGAATGCTTCACCGACAGGGTGGGATAAGGCGATGTACGAGCATACCGCCTGGCTAACTTGGGATGACGAGCACGCTCTGGTTGGACGACGCAGCGTCAAGATCAGTGCACCGACGCCAAATGACGCGCAGTGGATCACTAGCGTAGCCGTTCAACCAAACACGCTCTATTTGCTCTCGGGCTGGATCAAAACCGAGGACGTTGCGCATAACTCATATATCGTCGATGCAGGCGCCAACCTGAGTCTTAGCGGCACATGGCAGCGCACGCCGGGCATCTTCGGCACCACCGACTGGACGTACGTCCACATGCGATTCGAAACGGATGACACAGGGTTGGTGAGGATCGGTGCCCGGCTCGGCTACTGGGCCGGAACAACCACCGGCACGGCATGGTTCGACGGCTTGCAGCTTACACCAATCGATAACAGCAGCCCGGTACCGAACTGGAAAATCCTGGTTTTGATCTATGAGCGCACCGAATTAACCTACAGCGACACCCACGGCGTGGAACGCCACCTGATCGCGCAAATGAGTGCAGATGAACGCGAACGCGCCGCCCGCGAGGCGACGACGTTTGTCACCACGGATATCCCGGCGCTGAACAGCGGCATAATGACGCCGACGATCACGATCCATTACCCCGGCACGCTGCCGAGTTTGAGCCGAACCGGCGCCGGTTGGTGGCCCGCCCCGCAAGATACACTCGCCGATCGCGATCCAAACTTCGACTCGGTGATCGTAATCTGGGATCCGCGCACCGTCGACCAGAACACCGGCGAACAGATCTGGATCGGCACAGCTGCGGGATTGGCTTCCTATATGGGCACTGAGCAGACCTACTATGCGCAGATCATTGAGTCGACCGGCTATGGCAATCGTAATGTGTTCAAGCACGAATGGGGCCACTCGATCCTGTTCTATTTCGAAGCGCTCGGTGGATCGCCATTGCCAATCGTCACGAATCACGCCGAAGTGGGCCAGTATGTCCATTGCCCGACCAGCGAACCGTATGTCTGGATCGACGAAACCGCAGCCAACCCGATCCCCAACTCGATCTACAACAACGACTCTGGCTTTACCCACGACTATTATTCGGGAACCGTCGCTACGGCCGATCAGCCGACGCGCTGCCTGGGCATTCCGCATGAGGCGTGGGCCGCCGGCGGGCCGGTCAGTCATTACGGTGTGTATCCGTACTATCACCAGTTCAGCCTTGCCACCGAGCATCTGGAAGCGACCGCCGTATCCGGCACGACAACGACCTACGAGCTCATTCTGACGAATACCGGCAACCTCACCGATACGTTCAGTATCGATCCGGATGCTTCAGCCTGGCCGCTCGCTGCGCCTGCCGATACGGCGCCAATCGGCCCCGGCCAACAGGGGGTAATCGCCGTTACCGTAGCCATCCCGCCCAATACAATGGGTGGATCAACCGCCACGGCCCGGCTTGCGATCACCTCAACCAACGACCCGGAGCAAGCAGCCGAGGTATTCCTCACAACACACGCCGAACGGCTTTACGGCCTACAACTACAGCCCGACGCAACCGAACAGACGGGTAAGCCGGGCGCGATCGTGCATTACAGCCTGGCGCTCACTAATACCGGCAACCTCACCGATACGATCACAATTGAGTTTAGGGGGAATCGCTGGCCCATCAAGCTTCCGACCGATGTGATTGTCCTTGAGCGTGACGTGCACATTACGATCAGCGTAAATGTCACGATCCCAAGCGGAACAGCCGCTAGCGCGGCGGATCGCGTTACCGTGCTGGCGACGTCGCAGGGAAGCCAGGTTCAAGTAGCCGCGACCCTCACGACCAGGACGCCGGCGGCAGCGCCGGTATACCGGATCTGGCTGCCGCATCTGCGCGGGTCAGGGCCGGATCGGCTACAGAATGGCAGCATGCCGTCTGGGTTGCAGTTCTTGCTGAAGGCTGAGGCGCATCGTGTTGTAGCATTGCTACAATAGCCCTATGAAACCACACCTGATTATTGCCGCCTGGAAGGGCGACTCACGCTTTACGGCGATTGCCGTACGCGCTGCTGCGCTGAAGAAGGCCGGAATGCCGGTTGAGGCGATCCAGGCCGCCATCCGCGCGGAATTTGGCCCACCCGCCGCACGGCTCGCCCTGCGCGAGCAACCGGCGCCATTTACGGTATTTGGCAGCGTCGGCCCGGCAGGCGAGGCCGACATCGAGCCGGGCGCCCTGGCCCAGTTAGAACTGGCAATGCGCCTGCCGATCGCCGATCGCGGCGCGCTCATGCCCGACGCCCACCAGGGCTATGCGCTACCGATCGGCGGCGTCTTCCGGTCGCACAACAGCGTAAGCCCGGCCATGGTCGGCGTCGATATCGGCTGCCGCATGATGCTGACGATCTTCGACACCCCGCCCGCCGAATTGCGCCAGCGCCGCAACGAACTGTTCCAGACCCTCAAGCGCGTCACGACCTTCGGCGCTGGGGCGAACCGGCCCTACGCGGCGGATCATGAAATTCTCGACGATCCACGCTGGCAGGTCACGAATCAGTTACGCGGGCTGCGCACGAAGGCGACAGCGCAGCTCGGCACGTCGGGCAGCGGCAACCATTTTGCCGAACTGGTGATCGGCGAAACGCTGCAAGACGCCATCCCCGGCGCGCCGGCCCACTTTACCGGCCTGCTCACCCATAGCGGTTCGCGCGGCGTTGGTTATGCCGTGGCGAACCATTATATGCGCGTGGCGGCGCAGGAGACGAAACGCATCGCCGATGTACCGCGCTACTATGAATGGCTGGCGCTGGATACGGAAGCCGGCCAGGAGTACTGGACGGCGATGGAACTCTGCGGCGCATTCGCTAGCGCCAACCACCACATTATCCACGATCTGTTTGTGCGGCGCAGTAAGTTGGGCGGTGCGGCGCCAGTGGAGAATCACCACAACTTTGCCTGGCGCGACGGCGAGTATGTCGTCCATCGCAAGGGCGCTACGCCGGCCGAAGCAGGCGTGCTGGGGATCATTCCGGGCAGTATGGCTACCAACTCCTATGTCGTCGTCGGCACGGGCAACCCGGCAGCCTTACAAAGCTCGTCGCATGGAGCCGGCCGGCGCGGCTCGCGCACCTGGGCGAAGAACACGATCGCGCTGCGCGATGTGCGCCAGGTTCTCACCGAACGCGACATCCTCGTCGAAGGGCTTAATGCCGACGAATCGCCGTTCGCGTACAAAGACATCGAGCGCGTGATGCAGCTTCAGGAAGACGCCGGACTCATCGAACGGGTTGCGCGCATGCAGCCGATCGCCGTGCTCATGGCCGGCGAAGCGGGGGATGATTAGAGCGATAGAACGATAGAGCGATAGAACGATAGAGCGTTTTCCCGTTTTCCCGCTTCTTGGCATCCAACGAAAAAACAAACCTGCACCTGCACCTGTCCAATTGGTATGGTACTATTCGCGCAGATGAATAACCGTGTTGTACTAGCGTGCAAAGCGAGGAGTTGATGCCGACCACTGTATATCTGATCCGTCACGGGGAAACCGACTGGAACCTCGAAGGGCGCTGGCAGGGCCACGCCGATGTACCGCTCAACGCTATCGGTCGGCGCCAGGCCGTCCTGGTTGCCCAACGCCTTCAGACTGAGGACAGCGCCTTTCATGCGATCTACAGCAGTGATCTGGCGCGCGCCTACCAGACCGCCTGGGAGATCGGCGCGGCAGTGCGTGTGCCGGTACAATTGTTGCCGCCGCTGCGCGAGATCGACCTCGGCGTATGGAGCGGCCTGAAATATTCCGAGATCAAGGAGCGCTTTCCGGTCGAAGTGGAACTGCTCGAACGCGGTCAGGATCTGCCGCGTGGCGGCGGCGAGTCGCTCGAAATGCTGCGCAAGCGTGTGGTTGCGGCCGTGAGTGCGATTGTCGCCCATCGCGACGGCGAGACGATTGCCTGTGTCACTCACGGCGGCTGCATCCGCATGCTCCTGGCGCATGCCGACAATTTCCCCGGCGACGGGTTTAAGCGCTTCCCGCATATCGGGAATACGTCGATCAGTGTGTTACAAATTAACAGCGCCGACGACTGGATGATCGCCGGCATCAACGATATGGCGCATGTGGAAAACCAGACCGAAACCGAGCTAATCTCCGCTCCGCCCGACGACGCCGAACAACCAGCACTATAATGAGCGATTCCTACTACGTTGAAACACCCGAGATCGTCGCCGTCGCCTACGCTGTGGCCGGCGTTGGTTCGCGTTGCCTGGCGGCGGTGGTTGATACGCTGCTGATCCTGATCATGCAGGCAGCCATTGGAGCGGTGCTGTTCATTGGCGGCAGCCAACTGGGCTTCGATAACTCGCTAAACAGCCTGATTACTGCGATCTATGCCATTGCAGCATTCGCAATTCTCTGGGGTTACTATCTGTTGTTTGAATTGATCTGGAACGGCCAGAGTCCAGGCAAACGCATGTTCGGACTGCGCGTTGTGCGCGAGGGCGGTCGGCCGATTACATTTGCTGCGTCGGCGGTGCGCAACTTGATCCGGCTGGTTGATTTTCTGCCGCTCTTTTACGGCGTAGGCACGGTAGTAATGTTCTTCGACGGCCGGGCGCGGCGCCTCGGCGATCTCGCTGCGGGTACGCTCGTCGTCCGCGAGGGCGCGCCGGTAACGCTGGCCAGCTTAAGCAGCAACAGCGCGCCGGTGGTAGTGCCGCCGCGCCAACCCGATGCACCGCCGACGCCGTTGATCCCCCAGCTTCAGCAGATCACTCCCGGCGATTATGAACTGGTGCAAGATTTTCTGCGCCGGCGCAGTCAACTTGCACCGGCCCGTCGCGCCGCGCTCGGCGCCCGCCTTACCGAAGCCCTACGCGCCCGCCTGGCGCTTGAAGGCCTCAGCGGCGATCCTGAGCGGTTTCTGGAGCATCTGGTGCGCGAGTATCGGGTCTGGCGGGAGGTGGAGGAACAGCCGGCAATTGAGCGGTGAGGAGCAGAGACGGCCTACCGCCGTACCCGCGACCCCTCCATCCTGCGGGCATAGCCGTACCCAAAACATCGCCGGAACCCTCACCCCAAACCCCGCTCCCTGAGCGGGAGCAGGGCTTCGGACAGCATCAGGACAACGCATGTGCGGCGGCGCCCCTGCTCACCTTGAGGGACATATCTTTACCCACATCTTGAGGAGAGGGCATATGAGGCGTCCTCAGGCATAATACGATACATCTCGGCGACTTCTACCAGATGTTGAAAGCCGTTCCACATAACGGTGACGCCGGGTTCGCCATCGCCTTTGCGACCCTGGAACCCGCCCAGCGTCGCGATCCAGCGTACCGCCTGGTGCAAGGTCGGCGGTTTGGTGGGCGCGATCGCGACCCGCTGGATACGACCGTACACGCCGTGCCACTCCGCGTCGTCCAGCAGCACCGGGCCGGGCGCGTCGGGCACGGCGCGGGCCAGCATGGTGGCATACCGGATGCGCCAAGCGATCACGCTGGAGAGCGTCAGACAGCGGATCAAGCGGTCGGCGGTCTCC
>JBBRUG010000221.1:0-10067 GCA_038247995.1 Chloroflexales bacterium
AGGGCGGATTGTCGGCTCCTGGCGGCACTTGCCGGTCGTTTCCACAATGCACAACATTCCCGCCGAATACGAAAACAACGCCTTCTATCGCTACTGGCTCGAGCGGGCCACACTGCGGCTTTGCCGGCCACATCTTGTAGCGGTATCCGAGCGGATCCGCGCGATGTACATGCAGCGTTGGGGCGTGCCGGCTAAACAGATAAGCACGATCATCAACGGTGTGCCGTTAGACCGTTTTGTTCATCTACCGACTGGTGTACCGCAACGTGCGCCAGGTGAAGGCCCGCTGATCACTACTATTGGGCGGCTGACTGAACAGAAGGGCCATCGGGTTCTGCTCGATGCCGTACCGCTGGTACTTCAACGCTTCCCAACGGCGCGCTTCCAGATTATCGGGCAGGGCCATCTTGATGCTGCACTGCGCGAGTATGCTCTCAAGCTAGGGATTGCCAATCACGTTAGCTTTGAAGGCATGCGCGATGATATTCCGGCCGCGTTGGGTGCGAGCGATATCTTCGTGCTGCCGTCGTTATGGGAAGGCCTACCGGTTTCGGCGATCGAGGCTATGGCCGCTGCGCGTCCCGTCGTGCTCACCGATGTTGGCGGCGTGGGCGATCTCGTGGAGCCGGGTGTGGACGGCCTGCTCATTCCCGCGAACGATGTGCAGCGCCTGGCCGACGCACTAAATACACTGCTTGCCGATCCGGCTAAACGGGCGGCAATGGGCGATCAAGCGCGCAAACGCGCATGTGTGGAATTCGACATGGCGCTCTTTGCGCTGCGCCACGAAGAACTTTATGCCGAACTGGCGGGGCGACAGGTTATGGCTGAAGAGCCGTCGATCGCTTCGTGACTGTAACTATAGACTTAGCACAGGGATTGCGCCAAGCACGCGATCCTACGGGAGACTTCTATGATGATCGACAAACAGATTGTGCGCGCCGGATGGGCGCTGCTGATCGTGGTTGCTGTGTTGGCCGCTACGATCAGCCCGACATTGGCTGCGCCTGCCGCACAGGTTGCGACCGCACCCAGTTTCACTTTTGAGGAGATGGGCTTGAGTGGCCAGGAACTGTCCAGTCCCTCGGATCGCGAGAGCTTCTTTTTCAGCCTTCCGGCCGGTCAGCAGATTGCCAGCGGCGCAGAACTTACCTTGAATTTGCGCACGCTCATCCTCGATACGCCTGGCGTAGACCTGGCGGAGGAGGAGTTACGCGGCGCGATCACGATTGAACTGAATAATCAGATTGTGGCGAATTTGCCGCTCACAGGCGACTTAGAGCGCCAGGTGACGGTGACGATCCCTGATAGCGCGCTGGTAAGCCAGCCGGTTGATGGGCGGCACGACTTGAGCATTGGGCTCCAGACGCCTACCGATTGCGCGTTCGGCGATGCAATCCGGGTGTCGATCGGCGCAAATTCGAGCCTGACCCTGCCGACCGTGGCGGAGCCGATCAGCGCGGATCTGACGATTTTGCCGCGCCCGATCTTCCAGCGCTCGTTCCTGCCCGAGACGGCCATCGTGGTTGTGCCCGATGCACCCAGTGCAGAAGAATTGCGGGCGGTGATGATCGTTGCAGCCGGCCTTGGCCGCACCACTGGTAACCAGCTTGGCCTGACCCTGCGCCAGAGCAGCGAACTGACCGCTGCCGAGTATGCGGCAAACCATCTGGTGTTTGTAGGCACGCCGGCCGCTTTCCCGCTGCTCAGCGAGATCGATCTGCCGGCGAGCGTCGCGGATGCGCTCTTTGTTACCCCGAACCTGGAAGCGAACGATGGGATCGTTCAGGCGGCGGTTTCGCCCTGGGACGAGTCGAAATTGGCGCTGGTGATCGGCGGCAACATCGAGGCCGGCGTGTTGAAGGCAGCGCAGGCGTTTGCGCTCAACCAGTTGCTGCTGGTTGAGGAGCGCCGCGATCTGGCGCTGATCGCCGATGTGAACCTGACTGCTGAAGAGAACCCGCCAGTGGAGCGTAGCTTCGCCGACTTGGGCTACGCTACGGCGCGGCGAACCAGTTCGGTCGGGTTTAGCAGCCTGTTCTACGATTTTACCCTGCCTGTCGATCAGATTGCGGCTGATGAGGCGTATGTCGAACTTGCCTTTACCCATGCCGCGCTGATGAACTACGACTCGTCAAGCCTGACCGTGTTGCTGAACGGGAACACTATCGGCGGCCTGCGTTTCAGCGACGACACGGTTGATTTGAGTCAGGCGCGCTTCCTGATGCCCCGCGATGCGTTGCGGCCCGGGCGCAACGAACTGCAGCTACGGGCTAACCTGAATCCAAATGACGGCTGTTTTAATCGGGAAGCGGTTGATCTCTGGTTGAGTGTCTGGCCTGAGTCGCGGATCAGTGTGCCGCTGGAACCGGCGACCGATCAGATGCTGCGCTCGTTGGGCCTGGGTGAGTATCCGGCCATGTTCACCAGCAACCCTTCATTGGCGACTACCGCTTTTGTGGTTGATCAGGACGATCCGAATAGTTGGAACGTGGCCGCTCAGGTTGTGGCGTCAATTGCGACCCAGAGCAACGGTGCCCCGGTGGATCTGGTGGTCGCCTACGATGGAGCGGTGCCGGAACAAGTATTGCAGGAGCGCAATCTGGTGCTTTTTGGCCAGCCGAGTGCGCTGAGTTTGATCGAGGAGTTGAATGCGAACCTGCCGGCGCCATTCGATGCCGGCAGCGATCAGGCGATCGACCGTGTTTCACGCGTGACCTTCCGCCTGGCGGAACGCACTGACGTTGGTTACTTGCAGCTTTTGCTGGCGCCGTGGAATGATCAGCGTGTGGTGCTGGCCGTACTCGGGCGCTCAGCTGAAGGGCTCGAAACCGCTAGTCAGGGCCTGACCCGTGGCGTGTTACGCAGCCAACTGGGCGGCAATTTTGCCATCGTCATCGATGAACAGATCTTTATTGGTGGGACCCGGTTGGCAGTGGCTGCGCCGGAGCCTGAAGTGACCGCAGGGACTGATCCGGCGCCGAATGCCACCAGTACAGCGATCCTGACCGATACCACGCAGCCGATAACGACGTCTCCCGGCGCTACAGCGCCCGCATCCGGGCCGCCGCTGCTTCTGGCGCTGGTGGTCTCGGTGTTGGTGATGCTGCTGATCGTTGGCGGCGTGGTCGGTTGGGGGTTCTATCAGCGGCGACGGACGCAGTAGTTGGCTTAGCGGCCAAACGGTAAAAGCGAAACCATGACACACTACCTGATCACTGGCGTTGCAGGCTTTATCGCATCGCGGACGGCGGCTCTGTTGCTCGATGCAGGCCACAGTGTGGTCGGAATCGATAATCTGAACGACGCCTACGATGTTGGCTTGAAGCGTTGGCGGCTGGCGCAACTGGAAGGCCGTCCGGGCTTCCGCTTCCACCAGGGCGATATTACCCAACGCACGGATCTCCAGCGGCTGACGGCGGAAACTGAACCGTTTGCAGCTGTGATCAACCTGGCGGCGCGAGCGGGCGTACGGCCTTCGGTGCAGAACCCGTGGGTCTACCAGGAAACAAATGTTACCGGTACGCTCAATTTACTGGAGCTGTGCCGCGAACAGGGGATTGCGAAGTTTGTGCTGGCCTCAACCTCCAGCCTCTACGGAACGCGCAACCCGGTGCCGTACCAGGAGAGCCAGAACACCGATTTCCCGCTTTCGCCGTATGCGGCCTCGAAGAAGGCTGCCGAGGCGCTTTGTGCAACATACAACCACTTGCATGGGATCGATGTCAGCGTGATGCGCTACTTCACCGTGTACGGCCCGGCCAGCCGTCCGGATATGAGCCCGTTCCGGTTTGTGCAGCGGATCTACGAGGGTTGGCCGATCACAGTCTATGGTGATGGGCTTCAGTCGCGTGATTTCACCTATGTGGACGATATTGCACGCGGCACGATCGCCGGCCTGAAGCCGGTAGGCTATGAAGTGTTCAACCTTGGTTCGGATACACCCTTTGAGCTACGCGCAATGATTGCGTTGATCGAAGAGCTCACCGGGCGCGCGGCGGAGATTATCTATCAGCCGGCTCATGCCGCCGATATGCCGCGCACCTGGGCCGATGTGACGAAAGCCGCCACACACCTTGGCTGGCGATCCCAGGTGAGCTTTGAAGCGGGCTTCCGCGCCCTCGTCGATTGGTACGTCGCCAATCGTGAGTGGGCGCAGCATGTGGGCACAGTGGACTAGCCAACGCGCACGACGATCATCGTGGTGCGCCAACGCCGGAACCAACCAAAGAGATCAATCAGGCGCTTCTGGAAGCCATATTTGCGGCTCAGAAGCGCCTCGGCATGTTCAGCCGCCGCGCCCTCCACAAACCCGGCCTCCGCTGCTTGCCATGTGTCGAGCGGCGTGCCGCGCCCATCGCACGGAACCACGCGCGCGCGTGAACTGTATGGTGTAGGTTAGCCCGCAGGCGCGATCAGGCGAGCATCCGGGCCAGTAGTTCCTTGAGCAGTTTGGCGGCGAGCATGGCGGTAATCCCGACGGGGTCGCGCACGGGGTTTAGTTCAACAATGTCGGCACCGACGGGCGCAACGGGCAATTCTTGAATGATCCGCAGCAGATCGCGGGTGGTGAATCCGCCCGGTTCGTGATGTGACACACCGGGGGCGAAGGCGGGGTCGAGCGCGTCGAGGTCGAGCGTGACATACAGCGGCCCGCTGAGGTTGAGTGCGGTGTCGGAGCGCCAGTGCCGCATCTCGATGCATTCGACGCCGAAGCGTGCGGACTGGGCGCGCAGATGTGGGGTGAGCGTACGAATGCCGATCTGCACAAGCCGACCGATCAACCCTTCTTCGAGGGCGCGGGCGAAGGGGCATGCGTGCGAGTAGCGGTCGCCGTCGAGTTCGTCGTAGAGGTCGCTGTGGGCATCGATCTGGAGTACAGTCAGGCCGGGGTAGGCTTTGCCATAGGCGCGCAGTAGTGGCAAACTCGTGGCGTGATCGCCGCCGAGCGCAAGCGTACGCGACCCACGATTAAGCACCGCCTGGGCAGCGGCGGTAATTGTCTCTAATGTTGTTGTGTCATCACCTACAGGTAGGGTCAGGTCGCCCAGGTCGTGCCAGCGCGGGTCGCCGCCGAGGTCAAGGCCGTTTTCGGCGCACATATTGGCGCTGCCGGCGTGCAGTGCAGCGCGGATCTGCGGCGGCGCCAGGGCCGGCCCGCGCAAGAACGACGAGTGGGCGTCCCATGGCACGCCAAACACGGCGACAGCATGGGGCGCGAGGCGACCAATGTCGAAGGACATGGTTTCTCCAAAAGGCTGTGCGAGTTGCCTGCTGCGCGTGCCGCCGGCATCCGCAGGCTATTGCAGTGCGGCGGTGGACGAACGCGGGTATGTACAGACGATACGATAGATCGCGCTGGTTTGCATACTCCAAAACTGACCAATTGTGTGCTGATTTCGGCCTGCTTCTTGCCCTGTGCCTCCGACGTCCTGGCACGAGCGCCGCCCTACCGGGAGGCCGCCCATTCAATCGCGATCTCGGCAGTGCCGTCCGCAAGCCCAATGGCGACATACGGGCTTTCCCTGGCCAAGTCGATGCTGAATTCGGCTGGTGCGCCATCAAGGGTGACATTGAGCGCAGCCGGGTCGCTGGGCGCGTCGGGGGGCAGCAGGACGCGCACGTAGGCGCTGTCGGCGGTTGAGGTGAACGTGAGGGTCATGCCGGTTTCGGTGCGTTGCCAGCGGTAGGCGACATAGCCGTCGCCGGCGGCGTAGCGGGCCACGGCGTGAATGGCGTTGAAACTTGGATCGGCGGCCCAACGCGGAGCAAGCGCGAGGTTGCGAAAGCCGACGGCGCTGTCGCTGATCCCGGCGGCGCCTTCGATCAGGGCGGCGAGCATGGCGCTGCTGCCCCAACCGTCGGTGCCGATTGTGTCGGGGCCGCTGATGCCGGGGCGGCCATCGGGGTAGTACCAGAGGTAGCTCGCGCCGGTTAATTCTGTCAGTGCGGCATAACGACGCAGAATATCGAAGCCGTATGGTTCGCTGCCGAAGCGAAAGGCGCCGCGGGCCAGTTCGCCACCCACGAGCGGCATGATCCCGCCGTTCACATATTCGCCGGGGTTCTCGCCTGGTCGACCGGCCAGGCCAAAGTTGCCGGTAGGGAACGGCGGGTCGATGCTGTACCACTCGGCGAACGCGCGATCAAAATCGCGGCGCTGGAAGTAGCTTGCCACAATCGCCTGGCCCTGCCGGCTGTCGAGCACGCCGCGGTTGAGCGCATAGGCGTTCGAGATGCTGAGCTGTTCAGCGGGATCGACGCCGGCGGGCGCGAAGGCCGGATCTTCGAACACGAAGTGGGTGAAGAAGCGCCCGTTCCAACTGAGGGCGTTCAGGCGCTCCATAAGTGCATCAGCGCGGGCGTTCCAGGTGTCAGCGCGCTCAGTTTCGCCCACGGCGCCCTCGATGCGGGCCATGAGCCGCATCGCCTGGGCCAGGCCGGTATTGTCGCCGTGGAAGGTGCCGAACACCGTGTCGGGTGTGATCCAGTGGCGCGGGGCGGGCTTGCCGTCATCGGGGCTGAGCATTGTGGGGCCGAAGGCAAAGTCCCAGGTGTCGATGGTATAGGGACGGCGGATGAGGCCGCGTTCAGCGTCCCAGCGCAGCGGGTCGGAGGTGGCGTAGTTCAGCGCGGCGCGCATGGGTTCAAGGTGGCCGCGCAGCCAGGCGTCGTCGCCGGTCATCTGCCAAGCTTCGTAAACGCCGAGCACATAGAGAAACTCGACATCGGCCTCGACCTCTTTGCGGAAGGCCGTGGCGAAGAGCGTCGGGTAGTCGAGCACATCGGGTAGGCTGCCGTCGGGCAGTTGCGCAGCGCGGAAGGCGTCGAGGGCGCTGGTGACATCGGTTGCGAAATAGCGGAAACCGCGGCCCTGGTAGACGTGATCGCGGAGCCAGAGCAGCGGGTTATCGGGCGAGCGGTAGCCGCGTACGGTGCGCCCGTTCAATTCGTATTCCACGCCGGCGCGCTCCATGAAGCTGCGAATGCGCGGGTAGAGTGCGTCGAGGTCGGGTTGGCCGGTGCTGAGTGCGGTAACCGCATTCAAGATAAACAGATCGCTCCGCGCCCCCGCGATCGCACCGCCGACGAGGGCGAGCGCCCACTGAGGGCCAAGGCGGCCGCGCGGCAAGACGGCGGCCGTACCTCGTCCTTCGCTCAGATCGAGCGTAACTGCGCCGGCGGGTTGCAGATCAACATCGTAGAGACGTAATTCGGCCGGGCCGGTATAGCCGGGAATCCGTACCTCGACGGCGAGCGGTGCCAGAGCTTGGGCCTGGACGCTTGTATCAGGCGCCAGTTCGAGCCAGGCCGGGTCGGGGGCGGCGGCGAGCGTGAGCAGATCGGCGGGGTAGGTCGTTTCCCAACCGGCGGGCAACGGCTCGGCGACGGCGCGGTCGGCATCAACGGCGGTAATGCTCAGGTCGGCGAAGAGTTGCACCTGAAAGCCGTCGATCCAGAGCGGGGCGCTGCGCGGCGGGCCGATCTGTTCGCCACCGGCATTACGCCAGGCGCTCAGAAAGGGCTCACTGATGCCGTAGGGGCCGGGTTCGTTCGCTGGGGTGGGTGCGCTTGGCGCACAGGCGGCGAGCAATAGGGCGAGGCAGAGCATAGCCGATAGCCGATAGCCGAAAAGCAGACGGTCATTACACTCCCCACGAAAAAGCGTACGGGCGCATCGCGTCGCGACGTGATGCGCCCATACGGATTATAGCATTGCTAGCGCTTGAAGGTTCCCGTTGCCTGCGCTACAATGGCAGGAAGCGGGTGACATGGATCCGCAGATTACGCAGATCGCGTTTGGAGCGACCAGGGCTTCAGCCCACCAGCCGCAGTCCAAAGGAATTATGATGAAACTCAACTTCGTATTGGTGGCACTGTTCGCCGCAGCAGCAGTGTATATCGTGACGTTGCGGCGCCAAATTCAGGCCGCGCAAATGCGTGGCGACATGTATCGCGATATTTCGGCGCGGCTCGACCGACGGGTTGCCGAGCTTACAGCGCAGTAGCAACAGGCGGCAGGAGGCGGGATGCGGGGTGCAGGTCGGGCGCAAACGGATCGGGTGTGAACCCTGCCGTGTGCTGCCTGCCGCGTGCTTCCTTCACAAAGCTTATGGCGACATCTTCCTTGTTCCTGGGCCAACCGGAGTTTCAGCCGCAACGGAGCGGTGCAGCCATGATCGGCACACTCCTGGTGCGGCCTGCCCGCGTTGAAGATATTCCGGCAATTGTGGCGCTCCATCGCGAGGCGTTCGCCGATAAGTTTGGCGGCGCGTTCGGCAACGGCCACGAGGCGCAGGGCGCGGCGGCGCTGGCGGCAACCTGGCATCGGCAAGGGCCGGCAGCGTTGCGGGGTATGTTTGTCGCCGACGTTGATGCGCAGGTGATCGGCACCATCACGTTGCGTACCTGGGATATGGGCGCGGATGACGGCGCCGCCGCCGAGATTGCGTTTCAGGAGCAGCTTGGCGTCTGGGGCGCCATGCGCTCGCTCTTTGCCCTATCGCTGCTCGACCATCGGATCGATCGGCGCGAGGGCTTCATTACTGACGTCGCTGTGAGCGCGCCCTTTCGGCGCATCGGTGTGGCTCAGGCCATGCTCGCCCGCGCCGAAGACGACGCCCGCCGGCGGGCGAAGGGCTTCCTCGGCCTGTATGTCAGCGCGGAGAACAGCGCAGCACGTACGCTCTACCAGCGCAGCGGTTTCTACGATGTACGCGTCCGCCGCTCTCTCCTGGCCCGGCTCTTCTTTGGGCAGGGCCGTTGGGTGTATATGCGGAAGGATTTGACTTGAGAGTAGACACCCTCACCAGAAGGAAAAGACAATGACGTCTGACCGGAACAGCGCTTTTCAGATCGCCCAACAACAGTTCGACACTGCCGCCGATCTCCTTGGTCTCCACGATAGTATTCGCGCCGTGTTGCGGGTACCCCAACGCGAGCTAACCGTTAACTTCCCCGTAAAACTCGATGATGGAACGACGCGCATGTTTACCGGCTATCGCGTTCAGCATAACCTTGGGCGCGGCCCGGTGAAGGGCGGCATTCGTTTTCATCCAGGCGTTGATATCGACGAGGTGCGTGCCCTAGCGATGTGGATGACCTGGAAGTGCGCGCTGGTAAACATCCCTTACGGCGGCGCGAAGGGCGGCGTGATTGTCGATCCGAAGCTGCTTTCGTTGGGCGAACTTGAGCGGTTGACCCGCCGGTTTGCCACTGAGATCGCGATTCTGCTCGGCCCCGAAAAAGACATTCCGGCCCCCGATATGGGCACCAATGCCCAGATGATGGCCTGGATCATGGACACGATTTCGATGCATCGCGGCTACACTGTGCCGGCGGTGATCACCGGCAAGCCGGTCAATGTCGGCGGCTCACTGGGCCGCGTCGAGGCGACCGGACGCGGGGTAAGCCTGATGGTGCGCGAGGCGGCGCGGCGGCTCCAGCGGCCGCTGGAAGATATGCGCGTCGTCGTGCAGGGCTTTGGTAATGTGGGCAGCACGGCGGCCATTTTGCTGGAAGAGCTTGGCTGCAAGGTGATCGGCGTCTCGGACGCGTCGGGCGGCTACTATCGCGGCACGGGCCTTGACATCGCCGGGATGCGTACCTTTACCGACCGGCACTCGTTCCGCATGCTGGAGGGCTACAACGCGCCCGGCGTCGAGCGGATCAGCGGCGATGACCTGCTTGAACTCGATTGTGATGTGTTGGTGCCGGCGGCGCTTGAAGGCCAGATCACTTCGCGCAATGCGGCGCGGATCGGCGCGAAGCTGATTGTTGAGGGCGCCAACGGCCCGGTGACCCCCGACGCGGATCAGATTCTGGCCGACCGCGGCGTGATTATCGTGCCCGACATTCTGGCTAACGCCGGCGGCGTGATCGTCAGCTACTTCGAGTGGGTGCAGGGCCTGCAAGAGTTCTTCTGGGACGAGCAAGACGTGAATGCCAAACTAGAGCGGATCATCGTCGGCGCGTTTGATCAGGTCTGGGCCATGGCTGAGGAGCGCAAGCTCGATCTGCGTACGGCGGCGTACCTCCTTGCAGTGCAGCGCGTGGCCGACGCGAAC
>JBBRUG010000222.1:0-10044 GCA_038247995.1 Chloroflexales bacterium
AACCCGCGCGCCGCCGCGCTTCTGCAGGCGGCCGCCGACACCGCACGGGCGTGACAGCGGGTCCGCCCGGGGCAGCCACGTAGGGCTGCCCCTACATCCGCTCCGCCGCCCGCCGCCCGCCGCTTTTGCCGTCTTGCCGTTCGCCGCCCGTCACCCGCCGCCCGCCGTTTGTCGTTTCGCCGCGTGCCGCCCCTGCCGCCCCGCCGCCCCTGTACGGGCGACCCTCGTGGGCGCCCTCTTACCCCCTCACTTCGGGTATACTGAGCATAAATCGCTGCTTTGTACCAGGAATACCCGTGCAGATCGTCCGCTCACTCACTCCCGGCATTACTGAACAGCCTGCCGTGCTTACCATGGGCAAGTACGATGGGCTACACCTTGGGCATCAGCGGCTTATTCGCACAACTGTTGAGCGCGCCCGCGAACTGGGCATGTTGAGTGTCGTGCTCACCTGGGAACCGCATCCCAATGCGGTCATCCGCCCGGATCAGCCCCTCCACCTGATCACGCTGCTCGACGAGAAGATCACCCAGATCACCGAGCTTGGCCCTGATCTGCTGATTATTGCACCATTTACTGCCGCAACCAAAGCTACCAGCGCCGAAGATTACCTCGCCGCGATCCATGCCACAGTACCGCTGCGCGAACTATGGGTCGGCGAGAACTTCGCAATGGGGCGCGGACGTGCCGGCGATATGCCCAGCCTGATGGCGATCGGGCGCGATCTCGGCTTTGCCGTTGGCGCAGTCAGCGAAGTGCGCAACGCCACCACATCGGTAAGCGCCTCAATCGTGCGCGAACGGCTCTGGGCCGGCGATGTGCCGGGCGCCCAGGCATTGCTCGGGCGGGCTTTCGCGCTGCGCGGCATCGTGGTCGAAGGCGACAAACGTGGTCGCACAATCGGCTTTCCTACGGCTAATTTACAGATCGATCCGCTCCAGATCATCCCCGCCGATGGCGTCTATGCCTGCCGCGCCTTTCTCGAAAATACAATGATCGGACTGCCGGCCGTCACAAACATCGGCGTGCGCCCCACCTTCGACGGCTTGCGGCGTACCGTCGAGGCGCATCTGCTCGATTGGAGCGGCGATCTCTACGGCCAGACGGTGCGCCTGACCTTCGAACAGCGCTTGCGCGGCGAACAGAAATTTAGCGGGATCGATGCCCTCGTGGCCCAGATCCAACGCGATGCCGCATCCGCCCGCGATTGCTTAGTTAACACCTGAGATCGGGCGCAGGTCGCAGGCTGTGCATAGCAGGTTATGCTATGATCAAGCTACGATAATTATCGAGGGCGTAGTTATGACTAACCGATCAACCCCAACTGAAGCCCGCTTCTTCTGGCATTGGGTCGGCCTGCGCCTCACCACCTGCGGTTTTATGGCGGCCCCGCCGCCACGCTAATTCCCCCTGATCCCCTTTTTGATCCAAAATAATCTGTCTCTAGGCTGTCAGACTGTCAGTTGTCGGACTGCGGACTGTCTAACTGCGGACTGTCAGACCGCCCGACTGCGGACCGATAGCCTGATCTGCGCTACAATACGCCATAGTGTGATGATCCCCTCAGGATTGTTTTTGGCATTCCCTGCTGAGTCCTGAGTCCTGAGTCCTGAAGCAAAGGCTCCATCCATGCCCAAGCATATCCTCGTGGCCGTCGCATGGCCTTACGCCAACGGCCCGCGCCATATCGGACACGTCGCCGGCTTCGGAGTCCCCTCCGACATTTTTGCGCGCTTTCAGCGCCTGCGCGGCAATCATGTGCTGATGGTCTCCGGCACCGATGAGCACGGCACGCCGATCACGCTTGCCGCCGACAAAGAAGGCAGTACGCCCCAGGCCATCGCCGACCGCTATAACGCGATTATCGGCGACGACCTGCAACAGCTTGGCCTCAGCTACGACACCTTCACCCGCACTACGACCGCCAACCACTATCGGGTGACCCAGGATCTCTTTGCTACGCTGCTTGCCAAGGGTTATATTGTGCGCAAAGAAGCGCTCGGCGCATTCTCGGCGGCCACCGGGCGCACCCTCCCCGACCGCTACATCGAGGGCACCTGCCCGATTTGCGGTTATGGCGAGGCCCGCGGCGATCAGTGTGATAACTGCGGCAACCAACTCGATCCGGTTGATCTGATTAACCCACGCTCAAAAGTCGATGGCCAGCCGCCGGTGTTCCGCGAAACCGAGCACTTCTTCCTCGATCTGCCCGCCTTCGGTGAGCAACTGCGTGACTGGATCACCGCGCAAGAACACTGGCGGCCCAATGTGCGCAGCTTCTCGCTCAACTTCATCAAAGAACTGAAAGCACGCGCGATCACCCGTGACCTGGATTGGGGCGTGCCGATCCCCTTGCCCGAGTATGCCAATCGCAACGACAAAAAGATCTATGTCTGGTTCGACGCCGTGATCGGCTATCTCTCGGCCAGCATTGAATGGGCCGCCAACCGCGGCACGCCCGAGGCCTGGCGCGACTGGTGGCAGAACCCCGATGCCCGTCATTTCTACTTCATGGGCAAAGACAATATTGTCTTTCATACGGTGATCTGGCCGGGCATGCTGCTTGGCTACGGCGCCGACGGCACAAACGGCGGCGCGGCTACCGGTGAGCACGCCGGCGTGCCGTTGCAACTGCCCTACAACGTCGTCTCCAGCGAGTTCCTGACGATGGAGGGCAAAAAATTCTCCAGTTCGCGCGGGATCGTGATCTATGTGCGCGACGTGCTCAGCCGCTACGACGCCGACGCGCTACGCTTCTTTCTGGCGATTGCCGGGCCGGAGAACCAGGATACCGACTTTACCTGGGCTGAGTTTGTGCGCCGCAATAATGACGAACTGGTGGCAACCTGGGGCAACCTGGTGAACCGCACCCTGACGAATGTGTACAAAAACTTCGGCAGCGTGCCCGAACCCACTGCGCTCCAGGAAGTTGATACAAGCCTGATCGCCCAGGTTGAAGCCGGTTTCGCTACCATCGGCGAACTGCTGGAAGGGGCACGTTTTAAGGCAGCGATCAGCGAGGCGCTGCGTCTCGCCGCGCAGGTGAACATCTACCTGAGCGATCAGGAGCCGTGGAAGGTGATCAAAATCGATCGCGCCCGGGCCGCCACGATCTGGTTTACCGCTTTGCGCTGCGTCGATAGTCTGAAGATCTTCTTCACGCCGTTCCTGCCGTTCAGCAGCCAACGCCTGCACAACTATCTCGGCTACGACGGCGACCTGGCCGGGCCGCTGGTGTTTAACGCGATCACCGAGGCTGGCGGGCGCAGCCACCGCGTGCTCACCGGCGATTACGCCAATTGGATTGGGCGTTGGGAAGCGTCGGCGTTGCCGGTGGGCCAACCGCTGCGTGAGCCGAAGCCGCTCTTCAAGAAACTCGATGAAGCAATTGTGGCCGAGGAATTGGCCCGCTTAGAAGGCGAATAAAAATGAATCAGCGTGCATTGGCAATGACAAGTAACGAATTCGCACCTACCAATGCACGCTGATTAGACAAAAAATACGTGTACTCTAGTGTCTACGGGTGCACATCCAACCAAAATGCACCAGATTGAACAATGTATGGTAGAATTGTGTATCACAATAGCAAAAGATCGTGTATTATACTATTCTAAAAGAAGACAAAGAAGATAAAGGCGCTTATGCGATACAGCGCTTCAGGATAAGCATAGTCGCGGGGGTGCAGTCCCTTTAATTTACCGAGCGCCTCAGCGCTGGTAGGGGTTTGCGGACACAAACCTCGAAAAATGCACGCCGCATAGGTTACTCGTCCGACAAAAATGCGCTAGCAGTAGGAGAAAAAATGCCAAAACAGCGTATCGATCCGGCCATAGCCCGTACCCACGAATTGATGGACTGGTTGGCGACCTTTGAACTGCCAACCCGGGCGAGTAACGCCCTACGGCGCGATCTTGAGGTAACGTTAGGAATTCGCGCCGGCAAAGCAGGCAGCGGCATCCTGGCCACAATGGACAAAGCGCAATTTGTCGAAGAACTTTATCGCGCTAACGGTGGCCAGATCCGCAACATTCCCGGCGTCGCCGATACGGCAATCAGCGCCCTCCGCGCAGCAATTCCGCCGCCTGCCGGCGCGCCCGATCCCACCGCCGACGACTTTACGCTACCGCTGCTCGACGATGAAGAGCCGGCCGTCGGCGCCGACTTTATTTTGCCGCCGCTCGACGAGCAAGACCAGGCCCAGCATGCACCCGACGACGATGCAGCGCTGCATCCGGCAGTTCATTTCGGCGATGACCCGGAAGAGGCCGCGCTCGCCGACGATGTTGCCGAATTGGCGCAACTCGATGCCGACCCAACGGTGAGCGCTAACCCAAACCGGCGCGTGCCGCGGCGGCGTGGTCGGCCCCGACGCACCCCGACCGAGCTCGTTGCACCGCTAGCCAGTCCGGTGGAACGTGTTCCGCCGCCGCTCAGCACATCCCATACAGCCTCAACTAACGGCGCTCACGCAGACGCCGTTGCGATCATTGCGCCCGAACCAATCAGCCTTGCGGCGACCCAACCGCTGCGCACCAGCGATACCGTTACGATCACCGAAGAAGCGCGCCTGCTTCAACTCTGGTCGGCGCTCCACCCGCAGGGCCGCCGGGCAACGCTTGGTTTTATTGCAACGTTGGTGGCTGAGGAATAAACTAGCCTTCGGCGACGATCGTCACCGGGCGTCCGAAGGCTTTCGCCAAAAGGCCACTCCGTCGATTCGCGTCCCAGATCTCGACGGTTGTATCACCGCTTGCGCGGGCAATAATCTGGATCTGTTCACCTATTTCAACGCGCACACCCTGTACAACCTGGCTTTTGCTGCGCTCCAAATACTCGGCGATGCGCAGCATGGCGCTCAAGCGGGTAATCCGCTGATCATCACCGCTCTGTAAAACCTGACTAAACTCATCCAGTCCATTAAAACCTTTGCGATGATTCCGCACCAGCGCCGCAAGAAGCACCACTTCACGGTGGGTAAAGCCCAGCAATGTGCTGTTCAACACGAGATAGGCTGAGTGCTTGTGGTGGTCGTAATAGCCTACTTGCACCCCAATGTCGTGGAGAGTTGCCCCATAGCGAAGCAGTTCGCGCTCCCAGGCGCCGTAGAGGTGCAGCGGGGCGAGTTGATCAAACAGGCTTAACGCAAGCGTAGCCACGCGATCGGCATGAACCTCTTCATAATTGCTCAGCCGGGCCAGGTTGAGGACACTGAAAGCGCGCGGGTCTTCGATCAAGGGCGGATCGCAGCCCTGGAGAAAGTGCGCATAAAACAGGCCTTCACGAACCCCCTGACCGCTCACCGTCAACTCGCTAAAGCCACCCTGCTCCATCAGCGCATCAATAATCAGCGCACCCGCCAGCGTAACATCAGCCCGATCGTCTTTGAGGCCCGGCACAGCAGCGCGCTCACGATGTGTGCGCGGAATAAGCGTATCGATAATGCCGGTAAGCGCTGCTCGCGAGAGCACATACCCATGCACACGATCAAATGGATAGTTGCGCTGCTTCATGTCGATCCGCGCCAGAGTGCGCACCGTGCCGCCCATCCCGGCAAGCTGAAGCCCGGCGTCGCTGGTAATCCAATCCAGATCGGCGAACGCCTTCCGCGCACCAGCACGGAGATTGCGTAACTCACGCTTGCTGATCGGGTCGCTATGAACGTATCGCTCGCTGAAGCGCAAAACACCGGCCTGGGCCGAAAAGTTACGTCGGAGCAAGCGCTCGCGAACGGCTACGACCTGCGTCGAACCGCCGCCCGTGTCAAAAATAAACCCATCAGTTAGCGGCAGAGCGTTGATCGCCCCGATATAGCCGTAGGTCGCCTCTTCAGTTGCACTGATGATCCGCAGATCGAGCCGAGTGGCGCTGCGCAAAGCGGCCCAGAACTGCTCCTGATTGACCGCCTCACGAATGGCGCTTGTACCAACGGCGACGATCTGATCGACGCCCGTACTGCGACAGAAACTCTCAAACATGCGCAGCGCTTCAACCGCACGGTGAATAGGTTCAGACTGCAACCTACGGCTATCGCCGACCCCCTCGGCCAACCGAACAGCCTCACTCACCTCATCGAGGAGCTTAAAACAGCGCCCCGGCTCATAAGCCATGACGATCAGGCGCGTTGTATTTGAGCCAAGATCAATAATGCCGATTTTGTGCATGGTGCTGGGGAAGATTAGCAATGAGTACCGAGCGAAGGCAAAAGTTACAGGCTGGAAAGTGCAAAAAGAAGTCTTCTTGCAGCTACCTAATTGCGCCCGTTGGCTTCGCCAAGCTTAGCCAACGGGCACCGGCTGAACTTGCACCGGCTGAACGGGCGCGGGCTGAGCTTGGCGCGGGCTGAGCTTGGCGAAGCCAGCGCCTGTACCGGAAAACTTCGTTCACAGACTACTCACCCTGCCCAGCTTTGGTCTTTAGTCGTTCGGCTTTGGTCGTTTTCAGTGTACCCGTGTGCCCGTGTCCTGCGGCACTTTCGCGCGTAACACAATCTCAAGCGCTTCAACCACCTGCGCTAGTTCGGCATAGCTGATCACCAGCGGCGGCAGGAGGCGCAGGACGTTGGGGCCGGCAGGCAAGGCGAGGACGCCGCGATCAAGCAGCGCGGCCAGGTATGGTTGCACGCGCACGCGCAATTCCAGGCCAATCAGTAGCCCCATGCCGCGCACTTCGCGCACAACCGGCAGGCGCAATGCCTGAAGTTGCTCGATCAGCCATGCACCCTTCTCGGCTGCCTGACGAGGTAGCTCGTCATCCTGGTAGGCGCGCAACGCCGCTCGTGCCACAGCGCAGAGCAATGGGTTACCACCAAACGTCGTGCCGTGCGCGCCGCCGGGCAAGGCACCAAAACGCTCGTGAATGGCGACAGCGCCCATTGGCAAACCGGCAGCAATACTTTTGGCCAGCAGCAACAGATCAGGAACGACACCACTGTGTTCAATTGCAAACAGCCGCCCGGTACGCCCAAAACCGGTTTGCACCTCATCGACAATCAGCAATGCACCGCGCGCATCGCAGATCCGCCGGACGGCCGCAAGGTAGCCCGCCGGCGCCGGCCGCACCCCGCCCTCGCCCTGAATCGGCTCAAGCAGCACTGCCGCAGTTGTAGCGTCAACCGTCTCGGCCAACGCTTCGGCATCACCGAAGGGCACATGGCGCACACCGGGCACGAGCGGCTCAAAGGGTTCGCGATACTTCTTTTCCCAGGTAGCACTGAGCGCACCCATAGTCCGGCCATGAAAGCCGCGCATCGCAGCGACAATCCCCGTTCGCCCAGTGAGCAGACGGGCAAACTTGATCCCGGCCTCATTTGCTTCGGCGCCGCTATTGCAGAGGAAAAACCGTGCTGGGAAGGGGAGGGCTGCGGCAAGTTCGCTCAGATATGCCGCACGCTCATCGTTATGGAAGATCTCGGGGCAACTGATGAGGCGTTCAGCCTGAGCCTGAATAGACGCGGTAATCGCGGGATGAGCATGGCCCAGATTTGCGGCGCCCTGCCCACCAACACAATCGAGATACGCCTGACCTTCAGCGCTAAATAATTGCGCGCCGACCCCACGCACAAATGCAACATTGCGCTTGGGGTAAAGCCCTGCCGTAAACTGCTGCTCGGTAGTAAGGATCGCTTCGCTCGACATGGGGCAAGTATACCACGGTTAGGTGGCGCCACCCCCGGCGCCCCGCTGGATTTCGGTCGTGCGCCGCGCAGTTTGCCGGGTGGCTCTGCCTTGCAGGTGTAGGGTTTTTACAGGATCGCGTCCCAATGCGCTATTCCCCGCATCCCCCCAACCCCCTGCTCCCTCACATGGAGCAGGGGGAGCCGCCGCAGATTCGGCGTCCTGATGCTGTCGGAAGCCCCGCTCCCGCTCAGGGAGCGGGGTTGGGGGTGCGGGCAACGGCAAAAACCCTCCACCTGAGAGGGTGGCTCTGCCCCCGGCACCCCCGCTGGAGGGCCGTGCTGCCCTCCAGACCTCCCCGCATGTGCGACTGGTCTGCCCTAGACCGTTGCCATGCCTTTACGCGCTGACGCGCTAGGGATTGGTTCGGGTCATACCAAAAATTCCTGGCCCGCCTCAGTGCTTCAGTGGCCTCACATGCCCCTCAGTGCGCCAGGGCGCAGCCCCACAAGCAACCCTACCGCGCAACCGAAGGCAAATACGTCACCAACGAGGGGAAGATGACAATCAGGATCACCACGGTCACCTGAATGGCAATAAACGGCACAACCCCGCGGTAAATATTGCCCGTCGTAATGCCGGGTGGGGCGACGCCACGCAAGTAGAACAGCGCAAAGCCGAAGGGCGGCGTCAGGAACGACGTCTGAAGGTTAGCACCTAACAACACCCCAAACCAGACCAGGTCGATCCCCAGCGTCTGCGCCACCGGGATAAACAGCGGGATCACGATAAAACAAATCTCAAAAAAGTCGATGAAAAAGCCCAACAGGAAAACGATCAACATCGACACTAACAAAAACCCCCAGCGTCCGCCGGGCAAGTTCGACATAATATCGAAGACGAAGCGATCACCCTCAAGCGCTCGAAAGACCAGCGCAAACGCTGTCGAGCCGATCAGGATGAAGATGATCATCGTAACATTACGAAACGTAGCATCGGAGACATCGCGGAATGTCTTCACGCTAAGCCGCCGATTGACCAGCGCGAGCAACGTCGCGCCGAGTGCGCCGACGGCGCCGGCCTCAGTCGCTGTAGCAATGCCAAAAAAGATCGAACCAAGCACTGCGACGATCAACAGGAGCGGCGGGATCATCACGCGGATGACCCGCGAAGCAAGCTCCCAGCCACGCTGCTGACGTTCCGAAGCCGGCAAGGCCGGCGCTGCTTCGGGCTTAATAAAGGCGAAGATCAGGCAGTAAAAGGCCAGCGAGGCCGAGAGCAAAATCCCCGGTATCAGCGAGCCAATAAACAGTCGCCCTACCGAAACACCGATCTGATCGCCCAATACTACCAGCACAATCGACGGTGGAATAATCTGGCCGAGGGTGCCGGCAGCACAGATCACACCGCAGGCCAGTTCTTTGCTGTAGTTGTAGCGCATCATGATCGGCAGCGAGATTACGCCCATCGCTACCACAGTTGCCGCTACCACGCCGGTCGTTGCCGCAAGCAGCGTCCCGACAACAACAACGGCGACCGCCAGACCGCCGCGTAAACCGCCAAACAGCACGCCCATTGTTTCGAGTAGGTCTTCGGCCAGACCCGACTTTTCCAGCATCGAACCGAGAAAAACGAAATAGGGAATCGCCAGCAAGGTAAAATTCGACATGATCCCGAAAATACGTGAAGGCATCGCCCGCATCAGTGCTTCGGGAAAAAGATCCAACTGTAATCCGATCAGCCCAAAGAGCATGGCCACCGCACCCAGCGAGAATGAGACCGGGTAGCCAATGCCCAAAATCACCAGGGCGCCGAGGAACATCGTTGGTCCGAGCCACTCATACTCCATGAACATTCACCCTTCGTCTACAACACAATTTCCTTGGAGTCGGATTGCGGCTCAAGATCACCAGTGAGGATCGCGAGGTTTTTAATCGCCTCCGAAATACCTTGAATAATCAGCAAGATCGGGCTGACAATCAAAAATGACTTGATCGTATAGCGCGGCAAGCCACCCGGGTCGGGCGACATTTCACCCTGGCGCCACGACGTAGCCACCGACGACCAGGAAAAGTAGATCAGCAAAATACAGAAGGGGATGAGGAAGATCAGCGTGCCGAATAAGTCGATCAGCGCTTTACGCTGGGGCGAGTGGTTGCCGTAAAATACATCGACTCGCACATGTTCGCCGTGCTTCAGCGCATAGGCGCCGCCCATCAGGAAGATCACCGAGAAGATGTACCACTGGGCTTCGATATACATGTTCGAACCCAACGTCTGACCAATAGCCCGGCCAATGTAGCGGTTGAATACATTCCAACACCCGACCGCCACGACGATCGGTACGAGCCATAAGGTGATGTTACCAACCACCTCAGTAAAGGCATCAATGCCTTTGGACAGTCGCAGCAGACCTTGCACGCGGCTACCT
>JBBRUG010000223.1:0-9977 GCA_038247995.1 Chloroflexales bacterium
CCTGGCTTTCCATCGCAACACTGCTTCGCCCTTCACGGCCAACTTCGACCGCTTCGCGATTATTCCTTCGCTTGAGCTTACCGCGCCGCGTAATGTCATCCGCCGTTACAATGTCGGTGGGCCTACAGTTACGCTTGCCGGGACGACCTGGCAGAGCGATGCGGGCATCTTCACGCCGGCCAACTCACCGAATGAGGGCGGCGCAGCAACCCCGATTGCCAACACGACGCTGGATCAGTTGTATCAGACCTACCGCGGCCAGGTGCCCGGTGCGCCGGCTGATCAGCGCTTCCTGACCTATAGTATTCCGCTGCTCAACAACAATCCGCAGAATGTTTCGTTACGGCTGCACTTCGCCGAACTCTTTTGGGGCCTCAGCGGTCGCCAAGGCCCGAACCGGCGCCTCTTCGATGTATACGCGGAGGGTAATCGCCTCCTCACCGGCTTCGACATCTTCAGCAACGCTGGTGCTGCGCAAACGGCGGTCGTCGTGCCGCTGGAAAACATCACGGTTGAAGACGGCGAACTGACCCTGATGTTCCACACCCGCAACGACAATATCTCGATCAGCGCGATCGAGGTGCTTGAGCAGCCCAATGGCGCTCCGATTGTCAATGCCGGCACCGACCAGAAGGTTAACCTCGGCGCGAATGTGACCCTCACGGGCAATGCGATCGACAACAACCCGCCGCTGGAGTACGTTTGGACCCAGGTGGGCGGCCCGGCCGTCACGCTCAGCAACGGTGGTGTCGGCCAGAGCGTGACCTTCCAGGCGCCGAATGCCAATACAGTGCTTGAGTTCGAACTGACCGTTACCAACACTCTGCCGCTGAGTGGCACCGACCGCGTGCGTGTTGTTGTCGGCGACATTCCAATCGTCGGCCTGACTGCCTCGAATAACGGCCCGCGTGAGGTCGGCCAGCCGATTGCCTTTACGGCAGCGGTTGCCGAGGGCGACAACATCACCTATAGCTGGAACTTCGGCGACGGCAATACCGGCACCGGGGCGACGCCTTCGCACACCTATACTGGTGCGGGCACCTTCCAGGCCGTGGTGACGGCGACCAACAACGCCAGCGCGGTGATTGCGACCACCAGTGTGACCGTGACCGCCGTCCCGCCCTTCGCGCTGCGGATCAACGCCGGCGGGCTGGCTTATGTCGATACCCTTGGGCGTAACTGGCTGGCCGACCTGAACACTACATCCGGTCGTTACTCAACCACGGATAACGTCTATACGGCGAATGCAGCTGTAGTCATTGTCGATGGCGAGCCTGCGCCTACCATGTATCGCACCGAGCGCTGGAACCAGAACTTTAACTACAATATTCCAGTGCCCGGCGCCGGTGAATACGCGGTGACGCTGCACTTTGCCGAAATCTACCTCGGCGCGCCCGGCGGCGGCCAGAATCTCACAACACCACGTATCTTCGATGTGAATATCATCGACCCGGTGGTGCCGCCCGGTAGTGAGCCCGAGATCGATAACCTCAACGTACGTGAAGAAGTTGGCTCGATGGTCGCCTATCGCCGGACCTTCACGGTGAATGTCACCGACGGTACGCTCAACATCAACCTCAACTCGTTGCCGGCTAATGGCGGCGCCGACAATGCGAAGATCAACGGCATCGAAGTGGTGCGCGTTGTCAACCAGCCGCCGACGGTCAACGCCGGCATCGATCAGACTGTGCAGCCCGGCACGCTGGTCAACCTGAGCGGCAGCGTGAGCGACCCAGATGGCGATCCGACTACCTTCACATGGTCGCAGATCAGCGGCCCAGCGGTGACGTTGGCCAATGCCGCTACGCTCACGCCGAGCTTCACGGCGGCGGTGAAGGGGAGCTACGTCTTCGAACTGCGCGCCACCGACTCGGTCGGCAATGTGGGCAGCGACCTGGTGACGATTGTTGCCAGCAACCGCGCGCCCACGGTGTCGGCCAATGCAACGCCCGCTACTGTGGATGTCGGCCAGGTGGTACAGCTTAGCGCCACTGCCAACGACCTCGATGGTGATGATCTGACCTACAGTTGGGCGCAAACCAGCGGCCCGCTTGGCGGCACGCTCAGCAATGCCAACCTGGCTACGGCCAGCTTTACGCCGGCCGCCAAGGGTACCTACGTCTTCACCGTAACGGTGAATGACGGCGACGGCGGCACGGCCACCGCGACGGCCACCTTCACCGCCAACAACCGCGCTCCGACGGTGACGGCAAGCGCCACGCCTGCTACCGTTGATGTCGGCGAAGCGAGTACGCTCAGCGCTGTCGGCACCGACCCGGATAACGATCCGCTGTCCTATAGCTGGGTGCAGACGAGCGGCCCGGCCGGCGGTATGCTCACCGGCGCGGATACGGCGGATGCCGAATTCACACCGGCCACCAAGGGTACGTACGTCTTTACGGTGACGGTGAACGATGGTGATGGCGGAACAGCCACCACCACCGCAACCGTCACCGCGCGCAATCGTGCGCCGACGGCCAATGCCGGGGCGGCTCAGGACGTTGCCGTTGCCTCTGAGGTGACGCTCGACGGCAGCGCCAGCAGCGACCCTGACGGCGATACGTTGACCTACGCCTGGACACAGACCGCCGGCCCAGCGGTGACGCTGAGCAGTGCGAGCGTCGCCCAGCCGACCTTCACGGCTCCGGCGCAACCAACCACGCTCACGTTCGAACTGGTGGTGACGGATAGCGAAAGCGCTGCCAGCACGGCCGCCAGTGTAACGATTACCGTCAACAATGTCGCGATCAGCGGCCTGAGCGCGAGTAACGACGGCCCGACGGTGCTCGGCCAGCCCACCACCTTCAGCGCGACGGTAACGGCCGGCTCGAACATCACGTACACCTGGGACTTCGGCGACGGCAACACCGCCAACGGCGCCATGGTGCAGTACACCTTCCCCGACACCGGCACGCGCACGGTAAGTGTGACGGCGACCAACAACCTGGGTGATGCCACCGCCGAGACATTGGCAACGGTAACCAACACCGCGCCGATCGCTGATCCCGGCCCGCAGCGCGGCGCGCCTGTCGGTACACTGGTGACGCTCGATGGCAGCGCCAGCACCGACTCCGACGGACATACGCCGCTGACCTACGCCTGGACGCAGACCGGCGGCCCGACGGTGACGCTGACGGGCGCCGACACGGCCCAACCCGCCTTCACTGCCCCGGCGACGCCGACCACGCTGACCTTCGAGTTGGTGGTGACTGATGCCCGTGGCTTGGCCAGCGAACCGGCCACGCTGATCGTCGAAGTCGCCGAACTGATCCCGCAGGATGTGACGGTGAGCAACGACGGCCCGACGGTGCTGGGCCAGGCCACCACGCTCACAGCGGTGGCTGAGGGCAGCAATCTGACCTTTACCTGGGATCTTGGCGACGGTAACAGTGCGACAGGGGCGACGGTGAACCACACGTATGCCGCTGAGGGCACGTATATCGCCACGGTGAGCGCAGCGAACACGATTGGCGTCGTCGGTACGGCCACCACTGGTGTCACCGTCACGAACACGGCGCCGACAGTGAACGCCGGTGCTGCTCAGGAGGTGACGGCCGGCACAGCGGTGACGCTGAGCGGTACGGCCAGCGATCCCGACGGGCATACGCCACTGACCTACGCTTGGACGCAGCTTAGCGGCACAGAAGTAATCCTGGTAAGTGCAAATACAGCGACGGCAACCTTCACCGCGCCCGACGCCGATACGACCCTGGTCTTCCAGTTGACGGTCACCGACGCCTTTGGGAAGTCGGCTAATGCCACGGTGAACGTCCAGGTGCGTCGTGAAGTGCAGGCGCCCGATGTCTATCGGCTCTATCTGCCGATTACACGCGGGCCTAACTCGACAGTGGTGGCGAGCCCGGCTGATCTCGCCGTTACCAACATCACGGCAACCCCGGCGAATATGCAGCCGGGGGCGCCGGCCCGGATCACTGTCACGGTGACGAACCGGGGCGCTCAGGCAACCGGCCCGTTCTGGGTGGATCTGTACATCAACCCGAACACGCCACCCACTGTTGCCGGTGTCACCTGGGATACAACATGTACCCTTGAGCCATGTCAGGGTCTCGCCTGGCTGGTCGAGGCGGGGTTGGCGCCCGGCGCAAGCGTGGCGCTCACCTCCGATGCGACGAGCTACTACGCAGCAAATACGCGCTGGAACGGCACGTTCACGCCCGGTACGAATGCGATCTACGCCTATGTCGATAGCTGGAATCTCGACAATCCGAACGGGATCGTGGTCGAGGCTGATGAGCGGAATAATCGCGGTCAACTTCGACTCACCGCCCCGAGTAGCCCACAGCCGAGCAGTATTCCGGCGCAATCCGGGCCGCAACTGCCCGCACGCTTCATTCCCTAGCTGAGGTCCAGCGGCACTCACAGAGGCACGGCGGTTTACCGTCGTGCCTCTGATTCATGCATGCTACAATGCGGCCATGACTGAACATCACTCCGCACCGATGATCGAGGCGATCGGCCTCCAGAAGCAATATGGCGAAACGGTTGCTGTCCAGGGCGTCGATTTTGCCGTCTATCCCGGCGAGATTGTCGGCTTCCTTGGCCCGAATGGTGCCGGTAAGACAACCACGATTAAGATGCTGATCGGGTTGCTGCGCCCATCAAACGGTACGGCGTGGATCGGCGGTTATGATATTCAGCGTGAACCACTGAAGGCCAAAGCGCTGCTTGGTTATGTCCCCGATCAGCCTTACCTGCCCGAAAAGCTCAGCGCACGCGAATATATCGATCTGATCGCTGGGCTGTACCAACTCGATCGGCAAACTGCCCGGCAGCGCGGCGCCGAACTGCTGCGCATCTTTGGCCTCAGCGAACGCGCCGACGACTTGCTCGGCGGTTATTCGCATGGTATGCGCCAGAAGGCCGCCCTCACCGGCGCATTGCTGCACAACCCACGCGCCTTCTTCCTCGACGAACCGACGGTCGGCCTCGATCCCCGCAGCGCCCGCCTGATCAAAGATATTCTGCGCGAAGTGGCCAGTCGTGGTACGGCTGTGTTTATGTCCACCCATATTTTGGAGATCGCCGAGCGCATGTGCGATCGGGTAGTAATTATCAACCGAGGCGCCATTGTCGCTGCCGGTACGCTCGAAGAGCTACGCGCCGGTGGTGATGGTACCTTGGAAGATATTTTCTTGAGTCTTACCGGTGGCGACGAAGAAGCCGCGCTCGCCGATGCGCTGGCCTAGGATTGCATGTTTAACGCACTCTATGTTTTAACCCGCGCCCGGCTTCAGGTGGCGCGGAACAGTTTTTGGCGCGGCGGGATCGGGCGGAAGCTTGGTGCAGTGGCAATGATCACCCTGCTTGGCCTGGCCGCAGTCGGCACCTATAATGTCGCGCGCTTCCTCGTTGCGGCGCTGAGCGGGCCGGCCTTTAGCGACGTACTTGCCGAAGCTGCTGCTCAGTCGCCGGGCCTGCCGACCGATCTTGCGCCCTACATCGCGGCGGTGCCGAGTGCGGTGCTCTTTGGCGCCCTGTTGATGCTGGTGCTCTCCAGTTTCAGTAGCCTGCTCAATGCGCTCTACCTCTCCGGCGATATCGATATGCTGCTGGTCGCTCCGGTGCCCATGCGCGCCGTCTTTACCCTGAAGTTCTTTAGCGGTCTGAGTACGCAGTATCTGTTGCTCGGCGCCCTGCTCATGCCCATGCTGATCGGTTATGGCCACGGCCTGGGTTATGGCCTGATCTACACGCTCGCCGTTGTGCTGGTGTTACTGCTGCTGCCCCTGTTGCCTGCCGGCCTCGGCGCGCTGCTAGTGATGGCCGTTGTGCGGGTCCTTCCCGCTAAACGCGCCCGCGAGATCATCGGTGTGATCGGTGGCCTGGTCGGGCTGAGCTTTTACCTCACCAGCCAGCTTTCGCGACAAGTTGCGCCGATCCTCGCCAGCCCCGGTAGCCTCAACGCCTTGCTTGCCAGCGATTTTCCGCTCTTGCCCTCGGCGTGGGCCGCACGATCGCTTGTCGCGATTGGCGAAGGGCAGGCTTTGCCGGCGCTTGTTTATGGCGCTATCTTCGCCGGTGTCTCGCTGGCTGTCTTCGCCGGCTGTTTACTGCTGGCCGAACGGCTTTATTATGCCGGCTGGAGTAACCTCGCCGGTCAGGGCGGGCGCGTACGCCAGCGCCGCACCGAACCTGAGGCGACCGCTGCGCCGACTGGTTGGCTGGCGCGTTTTAGCGACAGCCTGTTTGGCTTACCTGTGCAGGCGCGCGCGATTGTAGCCAAAGATCTGCGCCTCTTCACCCGCGATCTGCGTAACCTCCAGCAGATCATCTTTCCGCTGGCTATGGCCGGTGTCTGGACGTTTCAACTTTTATTTGGGGCTGGTCGCGTAAATGCCGCAACCGATGCGGCAATCGGGGCGCAATTGCAAGCCTTCGGTAGCGTCGGCATCGTCTTCTTTATTTGTCTGTCGCTTTCGGGCGCCCTGGCCGGCGGCGGGATTAGTCGTGAGGGGCGCGCATATTGGTTGTTGCAAGTTGCGCCGATCAGTCCTGCCAAACTGTTCCTCGGTAAACTGGCGCTCGCCTATCTGCCCTACCCAATTGTTGGTACGCCATTTCTGCTGTTGCTTGCGCTGATCGGCGGCACGCCACCCGACGTGATCTTGCAGCAGTGGCTTTTGTTGCTCATGGCCGGCCTGGGCTGTGCTGCGATTGCGATGGGCCTGGGTGCGGTTTTTCCGCGCCTGAACTGGGAAAACCCCAGCCAGCAGACCACCTGGCAGGCCGGTTGCTTAAGCGGCATCATCTATCCACTTTATTTACTTCTGGCGGTGGGCGCTGTGATTGGCGGGGGTATTGCCGCTGAGATGATCGGCGGTGGCCTAACCGGTTTTGGCATCCAGTCTGCTGGATGGCTGATCGCCGTCCTGATCACCGCTCTCGCCACCTGGGCCGCTACCGGCGCGGGGATCGCCGGGCTACGGCGGATTGAGGTGTAGGGGTCGCGCCGCGACCGGCGGCGTAGGCGCGCCGCGCCCCTACGCTCTACAAACTACTTACCAGTCCCACCGTCACTGTCGTTTCATACACTGCCTGTGCGCCGTCGCCGCGGGTGATCACCACTGTATAGCGCCCCGGCGGCAACTCTACTGCACCGTACCAACCATCAGCCGTAGCGTAGATATCGCCCAGCCACGCCCCTTCGTGGATCAGCGTTACCTTCGCGTCGGGCGCAAGCTCGCCGGCAACACTGGCGATGCCTTGCAGGTGGCCGCCGGTGGGGGCCGTGATCCAGGGCCAACTCGGCGGCGCCGCCGGCGTGGCGAAGACGCTGGCGCGCAGGTCGTCCATCAGCGCTCGGCGGCGTTCGGGCGAACTGTTCGAACGCGGTTGTGCGTACGAGAAGAAGGCTGCGCCGGCCAGCGCCCGGCCCTGCTCGTCGGGGGCGAGCGCCCGCGCCACCTGCGCAATATTCTGCTCGGGTGTGTTGAGCCATGAACCAAGGCCGGACACAATCGCCCGCCGCCCGCTGTGCGCCCGATCAAAGGCGAGCCAGCTATCGTACCAACCGCGGTGTTGCGGATTGCTCTCGTTAAAGTAGTGCATCGGGATGGCAAAGTCGATAATGCCCTCCTCCAACCAGGCCGGCCAATCCTGAAATACCCGGCTGTAGGCCGCCGAACGCTCCCATTCCGCACCGCCCGCGCTGCCCAACCCACCCCAGGTGATCGTCGCCGCGCTGATCTGGATTGTTGGTTTGATCGCCTTGGCGCGAATGTACAGCCGCCGCGTCATCTCGGTCACCCGGTCGCGCCGCCACTGGCTCCAGGCCGGGTCGGTCGGCGCTGGGCGGCTGTCGAGCGGGCGATTATTGGCGCGGTTGAAGCGCTCCAGGCTCACCTGGTTGTAGCCATAACCCTGATCGCCATAACGAATATAGTCCCAGTGCAGGCCGTCAAGTTGCGGGTAGGCGGTAAGCAGGTGCTGCACAACGCGCTCGGTGTGTTGCACCGCCGCCGGATGGCCGAAGTCGATATCGCCCACTTGGGTGCCGTTCGCCGTTGCTGTCGTCCAGCGCGCGGCGCCGCGTGCGTTCGGCCCGTGAGCGGTGCAAAAGTGCTCCGGGTGGTTCCAGAGCCGGTCACTTGGTCGGCAGGCCACCGAGATCACCAGCCAGGCGTGCACCTGCACGCCTTCCTGATGCGCTTTCGCAATCAGATACTCGAGTGGGTCGAATTCGCTCTCCGGCGCCAGGCGCGGATCGGCGGCGCGCGGCTCAATCCGGTTGTTATGCCAGGCGTCGCCGTGGCGGCGCACCTGCACAATAATTGTGTTGGCGCCGGCCCGCACAACATTCGACACCAGTTCATCGACCTGCGGGTGGTTGTAGAAGCCGGGATTCAGCGAATCGACCCAAAAGGCGCGCACTTGCGGCGCCGGCGCCTGCGCGCTTGTTGGCGCAACGCTTACCAGGAACAGCACAATGATCAAGCACAACCGGGGGATGAAGCGAAGCATGCGGGATTTTCCTCTGGAGTAGCGGAGCGCGGAGCGCAGCGAGTGGAGAAACAGTCTCGTGCCCGTCGTCTCAGGGCGTTGGGCATCTGCGTAAGCTGCGCAATCTGCGGATTCGGCGTACACAATCTGCCGATTCGTCGTTAGCATTCTGCCTGCTTCGTAACCATATGTCAACAATTGGTGAGTTTTACAAATATTATCTTGACAAACCCTCTATATTAGGATACCCTAACACCGCTCGTTCATGAACGTTCATATGGGGCCGCGCGCACTGGCCATGCGCAATGGCAGCCTTCCAACCATGAACCGGTTTAACTAGGAATATGCAGCATGAATAGGCAATTCAAGCCGACTCTTCTCGTAGTGCTGTTCGCCCTGCTAGCGCTCGTCCTTGCCGCGTGTGGCGGCGCCGCGAGCGTGCCCCCCACCGCCGAGGTCATTCGCGAAGTTGTCGAAGTTCAGGTTACTACCCAGCCCGAAGTGATCCGTGAGACAGTTGAAGTTCAAGTTGAGGCCGATCTCGGTGAACTGATTGTCTATTCGGGTCGCAGTGAAGCGCTGATAGGCCCGATCATTCAGCAATTCGCTGAAGCGACTGGCATTGATGTCCAGGTGCGCTATGGCTCTACCGCCGAGATTGCCGCGACCATCCTCGAAGAAGGTGCTAACTCGCCCGCCGATGTTTTCTTCGCCCAGGATCCTGGCGGTCTTGGCGCTGTCGCCACTGCGGGGCTCTTCGCGCCTCTGCCGGAAGAATTGGTCGCTCAGGTGCCGGCGCGCTTCCGCTCGCCGGAAGATCTGTGGCTTGGCATTTCGGGTCGCGCCCGCGTCATTGCGTACAATACCGCAGCGGTGGATCCGGCCACGCTCCCGGCCGATATTTACGATCTGATTGATCCGCAGTGGTCGGGGCGGATTGGTTGGGCGCCGTCGAACGGCTCGTTCCAGGCGATGGTTTCGGCAATGCGCGTGGTTTGGGGCGATGATCAGACGCGCACCTGGCTGGAGGGCATGCAGGCCAATCAGCCGATTGTCTTTGAAGGCAATACGCCGATTGTTGAAGCTGTCGGCGCGGGCGAAGTTGACATTGGGCTGGTCAACCACTATTATCTCTACCGCTTTTTGCGTGAACAGGGCGAGGGCTTTGGTGCGCGGAATCACTTCCTTACCGGCGGTGGGCCAGGGTCGCTGATTATGGTTGCCGGCGCCGGGCGGCTGGCGAGTGGGCCTAACGAGCAGAACGCCCTGCGCTTCCTGCAGTTTATGCTCTCGACGCCCGCCCAGCAGTATTTTGCCACCTCAACCTCAGAATATCCGCTGATCGAAGGCGTCGTAACGCCTGCCGGTCTGCCGCTGCTGACTGAACTTGAGCCGTCGGCGCTACAGATCGATATGGCCGCCCTGGAAGATCTGCAAGGCACAATCGCCCTGCTGCGTGATGTTGGCGTGTTGCCGTAATCGTTCATTCTCACCTGCTGTTGTTGTGGAGTAGCCGC
>JBBRUG010000224.1:0-9966 GCA_038247995.1 Chloroflexales bacterium
CAGCGAGGATGCGCCAGAGGCCCGCATTCACCGGAGCGGGCAAACCGCGTTCTTGCGCCGCCGCCGCAACGGCGCCATAGAGCAATTCGCCCTCCGAGCGTTTGCGCCCGGCGCGCAGATCGCGCAGCAGCGAGGGGTCTTTGCCGCCGCGCCCGCCGCCCACCATACGGCGCAAGATCGGGTAGAGGATGGGTGCAGGCAGCCAGTTCGTTCCGCGGGCCAGCAATGCCGCCGGGTACCGCGGCAGGTTCACCGGGCGCGCGCCCATGGCCGCCATCACCGCCAGCGCCTCGCGGGTGCCGCGCTGCTCCAGCGCGATCAGCCGATTGTCGGCATAGACTCGCGCGACACTCCAGCCCAGGATCGCCGCTGTGGCATTGCCGAGCATATTCAGCAGCGCCTTCGACCACTTCATGGCCCGGTAGTCGCTGTACTGCCGGATCTGGAAACCAGCGTCGGCCAGCGTCTGCCCCCAGGCCGCCAGCTTTGCCGCTGCGGGTTGCCCCACCGGCGCCAGCCCGATCCCGCCTTCCTTGGTTGCCGTGATCGCTGTGGGGCTATGCAAATCGACCGAGGTGGTAATCGCCCCGGAAACGATGCGTTCAATGCCCAGCGCTTCGGCCAGCGTTTCTTCATTCCCAATCCCATTTTGGAGCGTCAATACGTACTGCGGCTCCAGTGCGCACAGCGTGTCGATCGCCCCCGGCGTATCGTAGCCCTTCACGCACAGAATGGCCAACTCCGGGCGTCGGCAATCGGCGGGCAACGTGGCGGGGGTTGCCGCTACGCGCAACTGCGGCACGGCCCGTACGGCTGCTCCACTAGTGATCTGGAGCGGTGTTGCAGCGAGCGCCGCCGTTCCGCTCGGACGAGTCAGTAGCGCGCTCGGCGCCCCGCCGGCCAGGGCCAACCGTCCCGCTATCAGCAACCCGATCGCCCCGCCGCCCACAACTACGATAGCCATTCGTAACCTCATCTCTATACGGAGCCAGGAGTCAGGCTGCCGAATGCTTTCCCGCACCTTCTGGCTCCTGAGTCCTGACTCCTGAATTCTGATGCTACAATACCAGACATTCCCCCCGCTGCTGATCAGGAGAAGTTCATGGCACCGCTTACGTTCAAGGTCGAACCGGACAGTAAGGTTAACCTCGGCAAGATCGATCCACGTTACGATGCGGATGTGAAGCGTCAGGACGCTGAAAAGGACCTGAGCAAATTAACCTTCGAGATCGATGCCCTCCAGGATCTGCTTTACGGCGCCGATGATCACAGCGTGCTGATCATTTTGCAAGGCATGGACACCAGCGGCAAAGACGGCACAATCCGCAGTGTCTTCCGCCAGGTCTCGCCGCTGGGAAGCTACGTCCATGGGTTCAAAGTGCCCACCGAAGAAGAGCGCGCACGCGACTTCCTCTGGCGTGTACATCGGGCTGCGCCGCGCAAAGGTATGGTTGGTATTTTCAACCGCTCGCACTACGAAGATGTGCTGGTTGTGCGGGTGCGTAACCTTGCTCCCGAGCCGGTCTGGCGCGCGCGTTATCGCCAGATCGTCGATTTTGAGCATCTGCTGGCAAGTACCGGAACGATCGTGCTCAAGTTCTTTTTGCACATCAGCCTGGAAGAGCAAGCCGAGCGTCTGCTGGAGCGTGAGCAAGAAGACGAGAAGGCGTGGAAGCTTTCGGTGGGCGATTGGCGCGAGCGCGCGTACTGGAACGATTATATGGCCGCCTACACTGAGGCGCTGGAGCGCACCAGCACGGCTGAGGCGCCCTGGCATATCGTGCCTGCCGACCGCAAGTGGTACCGGAACTATGCAATTGCCAGCACCGTCGCCGATGCGCTGCGCCCCTTCCGCGCTGGCTGGTTGGCGAAGTTAGGCGCTGTCGGGGAGCGTGCAAAAGCGGAACTGGCGGCGTATCGGGCCGAGCAGGGTAGCCGATAATTGGCTATCGGCTATCGGACGAGCGCCCCACACACCCGTTCCCAGGTGATGTCGCGCACCTGCGGCTGTCCGGCTCGCCCAAGCCGTTCGGCCAGGCTAACGTCGGTCATGATCGTGTCGAGGCTACGCGCAACTGCGAGCGGGTCGGCGGGCGTGATTAGGCCGTTGACCCCGTGCTGCACAAATTCCAGCACGCCGCCGCTGTCGTCGGTGGTGATCACCGGGCGCGCCGCACCGAACGCTTCAACCGTGGCGAAGCCGTAATCTTCGTCGATCGGCGCATAATAGACTGCGCGTGCCCCGGCGTACAGTTCGACTAACTCGGCGTCGGGAACAAAACCCAATAGTTGAACCCGCTCACTCAGGCCCAGGCGCGTAATCATCCCTGTTAGGCGCTCGTGATCAGGCCCGCTGCCAACGATTAGGGCGCGGATCGGCGTGGTTGTGTGTGTCAGTGCTTCAAGGAAGAGATCATGCCGTTTGGCGCGGTCGAGCCGAGCGGGAACGAGGATATAGTCGCCGTATGGCCCGGCATACAGTTGTTTAGCATAACGGCTCGGCGGGTAGAGCGGCGTGCTTGCGATGCCGTTGAAGCGGCGCAAGCGCCCGCTCACATTGGCCGAGATCGTGTAGCGGGCCGCACATTCGCCGATGCCGCGTTCGTCCATGCGGAAGATCTGCTCACGAATAGCACGTTGCTCCGGGCTGCCGCCGAGATCGCTGAGCGGCGTGCCGTACCAATCGTAGGCCTGGCGATGCTGATGCACCAGCCAGAGCACTTTGTTCGGGTGACGGACGAGGTACGAGGGAAACTTCGTGGCGATCACCAGATCAACCGGCTCGCCGTTCACCTGGCTGATGTCGAGCATGCGCCAGGCCAACGCGCTCTCGGTAATCCGTTCGGCGGGGTGCCACTGAAAGGGGAGGGCCACGACATCGACGTTATGGCCGCGCTCGCGTAGCGCATCGCGCAGCCCTTCGACCAACAACTCTGCACCGCCGCGCACAAACGGCACCTGGGTGGCGCAGATCAAAATGCGTTTGGCCATACTACCGTGTCACCGCGTTGTGGTCACCTGCATCCTGCGGCGTTTCACTTGTTTCCTGCTTCCTGCCGCCTGCTTCCTGTAGGGCGGTACGCAGCGTTGCCACTTCGGCGCGCAGTTCGCTGTTGGCTTCGATCAGGAGCCGGATCGTCCGTGCGGAGGCATCGTTGTAGGCGTTCTGCTGCTCAACAATCGGGTTGATATACCAGCGCAAATAACGGCGTACGACTTTATTGACGAACGCCCAGCCTTGTTCAAGGACCGTGCGCCCCTCAATCGGCCAGTGCGCGCTAACGACGCGGGTGTACTCAAGTTCCTCAGCCGCCCGGCGCAAGTCGCGCACGCGTGCATCGTCGGCCACGGCATCGGCGGCGTAAGTTGCCCGCTGCGCCTGCACCTCTGCGCGTAATGTTGCGAGGATGTGTGCTACGTTCATGTCTCAGTTTGCAGTCTGACAGTCTGACAGTTTGCAGTCTGACAGTTCGCAGTTCGCAGTCTGACAGTTTGCAGTCTGACAGTCTGACAGTTCGCAGTTCGCGGTTCCCAGTTTGCCCGACTGCGAACTGTTCGACTGCTCGACTGTTCGACTGTCACACCGACGCTTTCTTCAGCAGTTCGCCCATGGCCTTGCCGCGCACCTGCACAATATCATCCTGATACTTAAGAATGGCGCCCAGGGTGTCTTCAACCACAAGCGGCGCAAGTTCAGTCTGGTCGAGCGCCACAAGCGCCGTCACCCAGTCGAGTGTTTCGGCGACGCCCGGCACCTTGTAGAGTTCCATGCGCCGCAATTCCTGCACCACCTGCACTACCTGGCGCGACAAACGCTCGGTGGCTTCAGGGACGCGTGCGCGCACGATCTGGAGTTCTTTTTCCAGCGTCGGATAATCGACCCAGTAGAAGAGGCAGCGCCGTTTGAGGGCGTCATGGACTTCACGGGTGCGGTTCGAAGTAATGATTACCGTCGGCGGTTCGACGGCGCGCACGGTGCCGATTTCCGGGATCGAGATCTGCCAATCGGAGAGGAGTTCAAGCAGGAACGCTTCAAATTCTTCATCGGCGCGATCAAGCTCATCGATCAGCAGGATCGGCGGGCGCACGGCGCTCTCTTCGATCGCCTGGAGCAGCGGGCGCTTAATCAGAAATTCCGGCCCGAAGATATTCTTAATCGCCGTCTCCGACTCGCCGCCCTGGACTTCGAGCAGGCGAATGGCGAGCATCTGGCGGGCATAGTTCCACTCATAGATGGTGGTGTTTACGTCGAGACCCTCGTAGCATTGAAGCCGAATGAGGTGCCGATCCTGCATCTGCGCCAGGGTTTTGGCAATCTCGGTTTTGCCGACGCCCGCCTCGCCTTCAAGCAGCAGGGGTTTATTCAGCTTGAGGGCGAGATAGATCGCTGTGGACAGCGCTCGGTCGGCAATATAGTTATGGGCGGCAAGGGCAGCTTGCAGATCATCGATCGATGCGAAGGTCATCCGGCGTAGCTCCGTTGCTTAGAGGGTGATCACGCTCTTATTGTACACTGGATTTAAGGTATGCTCGATCTAACCAAAAGCCGCGCCTTCAAGGACGCGGCTCTGGTAGGGCAGGTCGGCGGACTTGAAGCCCTGCTGCCTGCTAGCTTATACCAATTACCGATGTTACTGGCGGATTAACATAGACGGCAGCTGACGGCGCACGTGTCGTCGGTTGTCCGTCGTCCAATGCGCTGGGTTTCACTGGAAATTTATAGGTCAGGCGTTAGCGCAACCAAACGCATCGACGCTTCGGCCTGCCCCAGATCGTCTGCTGCCTGAGCGATTGTTGCCAGGGCGTCGGTGAGCTCATTCTGTTCGCCGCTAAGCAGAGCTGCATTGACCGCTTTTAGGCCGGCGCTCAGGCGTGCATTTGCATCGGCAAGCGTATCGGTGAGGCGGGTCAGCCGGGTTTCGAGGTTGGCCGCCTGTACCGCCAGCGCGATGTGGCAAGCTACCAGTTCGAGCAGGTTCAGTTGGGGCGTATTAAAGAGGTGTGTTTTGGTTGTCGTGACGGTCAATGCGCCGAGCAGGCGATCGCCCCAACTCAGCGGCACAGCCATAGCGCAGCGCGTCGGCGCATCAGACTCGCGCAGTTTGAGCGAGATCCAGCGCCGGTCGGTATCCGTTTCATCAATAATCATTGGCGCCCGATCGCGCAGCACCAGGCCGGCCAGGCCGTTATCGCGTACTTCGCGGGCCCGCTCGGCGCTGCTGATTGTGCCGTTGCTCAGCACCAGCACCGGCTCGTCGGGCGCATCCGGTGGGATGAGCAGCAGTGAGGCGCGTTCGCCGCCGACCATGCTCGGCACCTGCGTAGCCAATTGCAGTGCCAGTTGCAGCGGATCAGCGGTAGCGCTGACGACGCGCCTTCCGAAGGTAAGCAACAGATCAAGTGTATCGGCGTTGGCCTGCGCCTGATGCGCATATTGATCGACCAGGCTCTGCATCGACGACTGTTCCAGCACCGCGCCGATCAGCGGGCCCAGGGCACGGGCGAGCGCATGATCATCGTCGTCGAATGGTGGGCGCGTGCGGTGGGCCTCCAGTCGACCAACAACCCGCCGGCCAATCGTGATTGGCGCATGCAGTCGCTCCGGAGCCTCAGCATTCAGGCTACCTGTGCCGGCCGGCACAATAATGTCGAGGTCTTCAGCTTGAAGCCAATCGCACGCAAGATCGCGCAGCGTTGGCAGCGGGTCGGCATGGCGGGCCGCACCCCAGAACGCGCCACAGCCGAGCAGTGCTTCACGCATGCGGGCTGTACGCTGTTGGAGAGCCGTAATTGATGGTGTTTGCGTTGGACTGCTTGTCACGGCATCCTCATTCTGCTGTCATAGTGCGGTTCTCCCATCGCTAGGGCGTGGGATGGCTTATGCTAACACAAGTCTGTTACGATACCGCCCCAATGCAATCACAAAACCCCTACAATGCCCACGCAGCTTGGCGGGATGTAGAGGCTTTGTGGTTTGTGAAACCTGTCAGGTGGGTAACGCCACCCGACAGGTTTAGTGCAATCAAGCTCCCAACGGTTCGGCCGGATGCTTGCTCTCGATTGCCAATACACCGCTGCGGTGGAAGACGAGTTGTTCGCCCTCCAGATCAACCTGGATCGTGTCGCCGTTGGCAAATGTGCCGCGCAGCAACTCCCGCGAGATCGGCGTTTCCAGCAGACGCTGAACAGTACGCCGCAACGGGCGCGCGCCATATACCGGGTTGTAGCCCTCGGCTACCAGGTGTTTCTTGGCCGCTAGCGTCAGCGCCAGGGTGATGTTCTGGCTGCGCAGGCGATTCACTAGTTCCGCCACTTGCAAATCGATGATTAGGGTTAGATCTTCCAGCGTGAGCGGATGGAAGAGGATGATATCATCGATCCGGTTCAGGAATTCAGGCCGGAAAGCCTGCTTAAGTGCATCATCAACCTTCTTGCGCGCCTCTTTCAGATCCACCAGTTTACTGCCGCGTGGGCCGGCCGAGAAGCCGATTGCGCCACTCTGTAGATGCTCAGTGCCGGCGTTGCTTGTCATAATGATGACCGCATTGCGGAAGTCTACCGTGCGGCCCTGGCCATCGGTCAGGCGACCATCGTCGAGGACTTGCAAGAGCGCATTAAAGACATCAGGATGCGCTTTTTCAATCTCATCGAAGAGCACCACCTGATACGGTCGGCGGCGGATGCTCTCAGTAAGCTGCCCACCCTCGTCGTAGCCGACATAGCCAGGGGGCGCGCCAATCAGGCGGCTGACGCTGTGGCGCTCCTGGAATTCGCTCATATCGACGCGTGTCATCGCGTCGTCGCTGTCGAACATAAACTCGGCAAGCGCCTTGGCGAGTTCGGTCTTACCCACGCCGGTCGGGCCGACGAAGATGAATGAACCAATTGGGCGGCGCGGATCGCGCAGGCCGCTGCGTGAACGCCGGATCGCATCGGACAGGGCTACAATTGCTTCGTGCTGACCGATCACACGATCGTGGAGGCGCTCTTCCATCGACACAAGCTTCTCGCGCTCGGTCTCCAGCATACGGCTGACCGGCACGCCGGTCCAACTAGCGACGATCTGGGCCACGTCTTCATCATCAACGATCTCGTCAAGGTTCGCCGAGATCAACCAGGCTGAGCGCTCTTGCGCAAACTCCTGGTTCAGGGCGAGATATTGGGCACGCAACGTGGCGGCGCGCTCGTAGTCGCGCCGGGCGCCGGCATCCTCTTCTTCAACCTGAAGCCGACGCAGTTCAGTATCTTTGTCTTTCAGGTCATTCGGCATCGAAAAAATATCGATCCGCAGCTTGGCGCTTGCCTCGTCGATCAGGTCGATCGCCTTATCGGGCAGGAAGCGATCATTGATATAACGGCTGGAGAGATTTGCCGCTGCGAGCAGCGCACCGTCACTGATCGTCAGTTGGTGATGATCTTCGTAACGCTTGCGTAAGCCGCGCAGCATCTCGATCGTCGTTTCGATGTCGGGCTCTTCGACGAAAACCGGGCTGAAGCGGCGCTCCAGCGCGGCATCTTTCTCGATATGCTTGCGATACTCGTCGATCGTGGTTGCGCCGACAACCTGCAACTCACCGCGCGAGAGCGCCGGCTTGAGCATATTGCTCGCGTCGATACTGCCGGCAGCGGCGCCGGCGCCGACAATGGTATGCAGTTCATCGATAAACAGCACCACCTTGCCCTTGGCGCTGCGTACCTCTTCCATCACCGCCTTGAGGCGCTCTTCAAACTCGCCGCGAAACTTACTGCCGGCAACCATACCGGCCAGATCAAGCGCCAGCAAACGCCGGTCGCGCAGGGTCGGCGGCACATCACCCGAGGCGATGCGCTGGGCCAACCCCTCGGCAATCGCTGTTTTGCCCACGCCCGTCTCGCCGACGAGCACCGGGTTATTCTTGGTGCGCCGCGACAAAATGCGGATCACGCGTGTGATCTCGGCTTCGCGGCCAACCACTGGGTCAAGCTGGCCTTCACGGGCCATTTCGGTCAAGTCGGTGCTGTATTTTTCCAGGATCTCGTAGCGGCTCTCGGCGCTCGGATCATCAGAGCGCTGGGTGCCGCGGATCTCCATCAGTACCTGATAGAGCCGTTCCTGATCAACTGTGAAACTGTGCAGAATGCGCGCTGATGCGCCCTCGCGCTCGCCGCTCAATGCGATCAATAGGTGGTCGATGCCGACGTACTGATCACCGAGGCGGTTGGCTTCTTCTTCGGCGCGTTTTACCAGGCGCTGGGTGCGCGGAGTGACATAAACCTGGTTACTGAATCCATATTGCCCATAGACCTTGGGCGACTTCTCCAGTTCGCGTTCGACGCGCTGCGCAACCACATCAGGATCGACGTTCATGCGCGCCATCGCTCTGGCCGTTAATCCATCGCGCTGACGCAACATTGCCAGAAATACATGCTCAACATCCAACTGGGTGTGATGCTGCTCTTGCATGATCTCTTGCGCTGTTTGGAATGCGTCCTGCGCCTTTTCGGTAAAGCGCTCAAGTCTCATCGAATATCCTCATTTCTGGAGTTGCTGTCGGTCTGCTCCACCTTACATCAGCGTGTAGTGGCCAATAAACGCCCTTTCGACCGGCATACGTTCCTATTGTAGCACAGCGCTCCCTACGTGTCTGAGGCTGAGTGTAAGAGTTCTGGTAGATCAAGCCTGTTTTGACGCCACGTACTTAGCGTGGTAGAATCCTAGCAACAATCGATACTTTGCTCGGGGTGCCGGGAGAGCCCGGCTGAGATAGCGGCCCCATGAATGCCGCCGACCCGTCGAACCTGACCTGGGTTATGCCAGCGTAGGGAAGCGTTTTGTGCCATTAGGCCGCCGATTCCTTTACTGGATCGGCGGTTTTTGTTTAGGCATCCGATTCGCCCCGAGCGTAGTCTATGGAGGGTCTTATGCGCCTGATTCCATTATTGACGCTCGCCCTACTGCTGGCTGCGTGCGGCACCCCCGGCGCTACGTCGCCCACCGCGCCGCCGCTGGTTACGCCCGCCGCCGATAGTGTTCCTGCCGCCACGCCTGCCGCCGCCCAGACGCTCATTCTCATGAGCCACGACAGCTTCAGCGTGAGCGAAGATGTGCTGGCCGCCTTTACTGAGGCTACCGGCGCCGAGGTGCAACTGCTGCGCGCCGGCGACACCGGCACAGCGCTTAACCAGGCTATTCTCAGCCGCGCCGCGCCCCTCGCCGATGTCTTTTTTGGGGTTGATAACACCTTCCTCAGCCGGGCGCTCGCCGCCGATATCTTTGAGCCCTACAACTCCCCCTACCTTGCAGCGATCCCGGCCAATTTTGCGCTCGACCCGGAATATCGTCTCTTGCCCGTCGATTATGGCTATGTGAACATCAATTATGATCGGGCCGGCCTGGAGGCTGCCGGGCTAACCCCGCCCGCGCGTCTGGAAGAGTTAACTGAGCCGGCCTGGAGCGGCAAGCTGGTCGTCCAGAACCCGGCCACCTCGTCGCCGGGGCTGGCCTTCTTGATCGCGACAATCGGGTATTTCGGCGAAGAGGGCGACTATACCTGGCGCGAGTTTTGGCGTGATCTGCGCGCTAACGATGTCTATGTGAGCGAGGATTGGAGCGATGCCTATTACACGCAATTCAGCGGCAGCAGCGGCGCCGGCCCACGTCCGCTCGTAGTGAGTTATGCTACCAGCCCGGCCGCTGAGGTCTTCTTTAGCGAAGGCGCGCTGACCGAGCCGCCAACAGGAAACTTGCTACCGCCCGGCGGCAGTTTCCAGCAGATCGAGTTTGTGGGCATTCTGAAGGGCACACCGCGCCTGGAACTAGCGCAGCAGTTCGTCGATTTTATGCTTCAGGCACAATTTCAAAGCGATATACCACTCCAGATGTTTGTCTACCCAGTTAATCCGGAAGCCACCCTCCCCGATGTCTTCGTGCAGTTCGCCGAAGCGCCAACCGATCCTGCACCGGTTAACCCTGAGCAGATCGAGCAG
>JBBRUG010000225.1:0-9941 GCA_038247995.1 Chloroflexales bacterium
ATGGCGTCCTGATGCGGTCGGAAACCCCTCTCCCGCTCAGGGAGCGGGGTTTGGGGTGAGGGCAACGGCAAAAACCCTACACCTGAGAGGATCACCACGGCCCTCCAGCAGCAGATCGCGCAGATCGTCGCTGAAGCGTGCCCAACCAATGCCGCCGTTCTTGTATGTACCTGCTCGACCATTGGCCACAGTGTGGAACAAGCCGGTGCGCAGTTGCAGCGGCGCATCGTTCGGGTTGATCAGGCGATGGCTGAACATGCGCTCACGTTGGGCCGGCGGATCACGATCATTGCTGCACTGGCCAGCACACTGGAGCCGACCCGCCAGCTCTTCCAGAGCGTCGCCGAGCAGCACGGCGCAACAATAACCATCAATGCAGTGTTGTGCAGAGCTGCCTGGGATCACTTCGAGCGGGGCGATCTGGCTGCCTACCACGCAACAATCGCCACATGCCTGCGCCAATCCGCCGCAACTGAAGCAAGCGATGTGATCGTGTTGGCACAGGCATCAATGGCCGGCGCCGCGCTGCTCTGCACCGACATCGCCATACCCATCCTCAGCAGTCCGCGCCTGGGCGTTGCGGCAGCGCTGGAGCAGTGGAAAAAAGCCTGAAGCACGCTCCCCGCTCTAGCGTTCTAGCGTTCTAGCGCTCTCCGCGCTCATCATCCAGCGGACTACGCACCCCGCGGCCGCCCCGATTGAGCACGTGGGTGTAGATCATCGTCGTCTTTACATCCGCGTGGCCAAGGAGTTCCTGCACAGTACGAATATCGTAGCCCGCCTCCAGCAGGTGAGTGGCAAAGCTATGCCGAAAGGTGTGGCAACTGGCGTGTTTGGCAATCCCCGATGCTTTCACTGCCTCGCGCACGGCTTTCTGTAGCGACGCTTCGTGAATATGGTGGCGGCGCAGCACCCCGGATTGCGGATCGACCGACAACTGCTCGGCGGGAAATACATACTGCCAGTTCCACTCGCGGGCGGCCTTTGGGAACTTGCGCGCCAGGGCAAACGGCAGATAGACCGCGCCGTGGCCGGAGGCGAGATCGTCGGTGTGGAAGCAAGCGCTTGGCCAGCCGTAACTGCTCACGCAGCGGCGCTGCCAGGCTTGTCGGCAGCATGGTTAACCGATCGTGTTGGCCTTTGCCATCGCGCACCGTCAGTTGCTGCTGGGCAAAATCGAGATCCTTCACGCGCAGACGCAAACATTCCATCAAGCGCAGGCCACTGCCATAGAGCAGGCGCGCCATCAGAGCATGAACCCCAGAAAGCCGTTCCAACACGGCACGCGCTTCTTCGCGCGTGAGCACCACCGGCAGGCGGCGCGGCATGCGCGCGGCCACCATGCCGCGCAGATCACCAACCTCCAGGACCAACACCTCACGGTAAAACAGGATCAGCGCACTGCGTGCGTGCCTGATTCTGCGTCGACGCGGAGACATTCAAATCGACTGCCAGGTAGGTCAGAAACGCCTCAAGCTCAGTTGTACCGAGTTGATCCGGCGGCGTCCCCGGATAATGGCGCATCAGGCGCAGCACCCAATCGAGGTACGCCTCTTCGGTACGAGCCGAATAGTGCCGAGCGCGCATAAGGTTGCGCAAAGCGCTCAGGAGTTGATGTTCCGGGCTGGACATGGGGCACCTCGGGAGTGATGGTGAAGGACGAAGGATGAACGATGAACCACGACTGACGACTGACGACTGACGACTGACCCCTGCCGACTGACCCCTGCCGACTGCCGACTGACGACTGACCCCTGCCGACTGACGACTGACCCCTGCCGACTGCCGACTGACGACTGACGACTGACCCCTGCCGACTGACGACTGCCGACTGCCGACTGACCCCTGCCGACTGACGACTGACCCCTGCCGACTGACCCCTGCCGACTGCCGACTGACCCCTGCCGACTGCCGACTGCCGACTGACCCCTGGCCACTATCGTTTGTATATACCGTTTAAGCAAGGCAAAAGGGTGTGGAGGCAGAATCAAAGAACACCCTGCGTATGGCCTGCGGCCTACTCAGGGTGCTCAGGAATCAAACAGCAAGCGCTGTTACGCGCAATCAAGGGGGCTAAGCAGATTGGGGTATGCAGGGGCAGGCCAACCCGGCAAAGGTGGCTGAGCCGAGGCGCCGAGCATTTCCTGGATCAGCCGCGGATCACAGCCAAGTTCAGCGAGGTGGGCTGCAAAAGAGTGCCGGAGCGTATGGGCGCCAAACGAGCGTCGCGGCGCAACGTCGCGTGCCGCTATCCGCACTGCGCGCAGTAATTCCGCTTCCGCCAGGGTTGGGCGAGTTACCAGGCGCTGCCGCAAATCGCTCACGAGCTGTAGACCAGGGAAAACAGGTTGCCAGGGCCAATCAGCGCTAAACGTTGCGTAACGTTGCGCCGACTTACCCGGCAATAAAGCTTGGCCACACCCGCAGGCAAGATCCGCAAGATGGAGTTGGCGCACGGCCGCCAGATGGCTTATGAGCGTGGCGCGTAAGTCATTGGGAAGCGGCGCTACGCGGGCAACAGCGCCGGATTGATCGCGCACTGCAATCTGGCCGGTGGCAAAATCGAAGTCGATCACGCGCAGATTCAAGCACTCGGCAACCCGCAAACCACTTCCATAGAGCAACTGGGTTGGTAACCGATACAGCTCAGGGAGCGCTGTGAACAGGCGTTCGACTTCGCGGCGGTTCAACAGATTTCCGGTCGGCGGTGCGCGGCGTACACGCTCGATCATATATAAATCGCCGATATCGATGTCGAGCAAATCGCGATAGACATATAATAGTGCAACGCGTGCCTGTTCCTGGGCTTTAGGTGTTGTACGCGGTGTTGCAGCAAGGCTACTCAGAAATGCGGCAACTTCAATGGCGCTAAACTCCCGTGGATGGGAACGATTGCCATATTCCAACAATTTCCACATCCAATCCAAATAGACTGCCGCTGTGTGCAATGATAACTGGCTCCGCAAGAGCGGACGTAGTTCGGCAAGAAAGGGGTATTTATACTTGTAGACGGGCCGTTTATACTTGCGCAAACGATGCGAAATACCCATGCCAAGACTCCTGGTCAAATGTAAATAAGCCGCCTGGACGAACTGAGAAGCGCGTGCGAGCGCTAAAACAACACGCTTTCTGATGCGTTTTCAACGCCATTGGGGTTGTGATCACACAACGCAGATCTACTATATACCATCGTATTACGTGGAGAGAACCAGTCCCCGGTCGATCGATTGGCGTTGCGGCGGGCGTAATGTATTTTGTATTTTGCATTCTTCCCGCGCCCACACACCGTACATGGTATGATTAAAAGTATGCCAATGTCGTTAACTACGCCCAACGGCCTGCGTTTGCTGGTCGAAGAATTACCCCATACGTACTCGGTTGCGGTAGGCTGCTTTATTGGCGCCGGGGCGCGCCACGAACCCGATCCGCACGCCGGGGCCGCCCATTTCCTTGAGCATATGCTGTTCAAGGGCACCGAGCACTACCCGACAGCCCGCGATATTTCGCAGTGTGTTGAGGGTGTTGGCGGCACCCTCAATGCATCGACGTCGTACGAGTCGACGATTTATTACGCCAAGGTCGCCAAGATCCATTTCGACCGTGCGCTCGATGTGCTTGCCGATATGGTGCTGCGCCCACGCTTTGATCTGCGGGAGCTCGAAAAGGAGCGCCGCGTGATCATCGAGGAGATCCGCGGCATCCACGATGTGCCCGGCGATTGGGTGCACGAATTGCTCCAACAGGCGCTCTGGGGCGAACACGCGCTGGGGCGCGATATCGCCGGCAGCGCTGAGACGGTGAGCGCTCTCGGACGCGCCGATCTGTCGGCTTTTTTCCAGCGCACCTATAATCGGACGAATATGGTCGTGTCGGTGGCAGGCAATCTGCGCACGGCGGAAGTTACCGCCGCCGTTGATGCTGCCTTCGCTGCGCTGCCCGTCGGTACGCCGCTAGCGGTTCCAACACCGCCGGTGATCCGTCCCGGCCCCTGCGTCACGCTGCGCTCGCGCGATACCGAGCAGGGCAACTTTTGCCTCGGCTTGCCCGGCCTCGCTTATACCGATCCTGATCGACGTGCGCTGCAAGTGCTCGACTCGGTGCTTGGCGGCGGCATGGTTTCGCGGCTGTTTCAGGTGCTCCGCGAAGATCACGGCATGGCCTACAACGTCGGGTCGTACCACAACGACCTGACTGATGTCGGCTCGTGGGTAATCTACGCGAGTGTCGAACCCGACGCCCTGCGCGACGCAGTGATCCTTGTGCGCGAAATCCTCACCGACCTGGCGACGAACGGCCCAAGCGCCGAAGAGTTGGCGATGGTGAAGGAGCAAGTGAAGGGTGGGTTGTTACTTTCGCTCGAAGATACCTGGTCGCTCGCCGCACGCAATGGCGCGCACCTCTTGCGCTACGGCCGCGTGATCCCGTTGGAGCAGGTTGTGGCCGAGGTTGAAGCGGTTACTGTCGATGACCTGTTGCGCGTGGCCCGCCGGCTCATTCGCCCGGCTGTCATGCACCTGGCCGTCATTGGCCCCTACGATGACGAAGATCGCCGCGAATTGGAAACAATTCTTGCCGGCCGCGAGTAACTATGGCTCAGATTGCAATCATTGGGGCCGGTGTCGCCGGCCTCGCCGCCGGGCAGACGCTCGTGCGCCACGGTCATACCGTAACGGTCTATGAGAAGAGTCGCGGCCTTGGCGGACGTGTCGCTACGCGGCGGGTTGCGGGCTTCCGCTTCGACCACGGCGCGCAGTACCTTAAGGCGCCGACACCTGAACTCGCAGCGCTGGTGCGCTCCATCCCCGGCGCCACCGATATCGGCTTGCCGGTCTGGACATTTGATGGCGCAGGCACGCTTAGCCCGGGCGACGAGGCGCAAAACGCCGAGCCGAAGTGGGTCTGGCCGACCGGCCTGAACGCGCTCGGCAAAGCGCTGGCCGCCGGGCTTGAGGTGCAGCAGGAGACGCTGGTTGAGCGCCTGGCGCATACTGGCGGGGGGTACACGCTCTACGCCGCCGACGGGGGTGTGCTGGGCCATGCCGACGCAGTGCTGCTCACGCCGCCCGCTGCGCAGACGGCGGCGCTGATTGCCGCAAGCGATCTTGATCCGGCACTCCAACATACGCTTGGCACCGAGTTGGCGCGTTCGACCTACCGGCGCTGTATTACGCTAACGTTGGCGTATGCGCGCCGCCCGGCAGTGCCGTGGTACGCCGTAGTGAACAGCGATCGGCAGCATCCGGTAAGCTGGCTGGCCCGCGAACACGTTAAACCAGGCTATGCCCCCGCCGATACCGGGTTGATTATCCTGCAAATGGCCGACGCCTGGAGCACAATCCACTGGGAGGCCCTAGCGAAAGGCACGCTCGCGCCCGACGCCCTGCCCGCGCCGGTACAAGAAGCCCACGGCTATGCTCAGGCGCTCACCAACGCCAATCTCGGTGTGCCGCTCTGGGCCAACCTGCAACGCTGGCGCTACGCCCTGCCCGCTAGTGGATGCGACGAAGCGACGCTGAACGGCACCGGCAGCGGGCTCTACTTCGCCGGCGACTATGTTGTGGGGCAGGGTCGGGTACACCTGGCGATCGCGAATGGCTGGGCCGTGGGCGAGCGGATGCATAGTGAGGCGTTGTGATGCTGTCCGAAGCTCCGCTCCCTGAACGGAAGCGGGGTTTGGAGTGCGGGCCATGGAGATTTAGCTCATGCAAGCCACCTTTCCCGAAAACTTCCTCTGGGGTGCGGCGACGGCGGCATATCAGATCGAGGGCGCCTGGGATGCGGACGGTAAGGGTGAGAGTATTTGGGATCGGTTCAGCCGTAAGCCCGGCGCAATTGCGAATGGCGACACGGGCGATGTGGCCTGCGATCACTACAATCGTCTCGACGAAGATGTGGCGCATATGGCCCGGCTTGGCTTAAAGGCCTACCGTTTCAGCATCGCCTGGCCGCGGATCTTCCCTAGCGGCGGCAGCACAGTAAACCAGGCCGGCCTCGATTTTTACCGGCGGCTGATCGATCTGCTTCACGCGCACGGCATTCAGCCCGTCGCGACGCTCTACCACTGGGATCTGCCCCAGGCGCTGCAAGATCGCGGCGGCTGGGTGAACCGCGATACGGCGCTGCGTTTTGCCGAATACGCCGCGTTCATCTTCGACCGGTTGGGCAGTGAGGTGGCACTCTGGGCTACCCACAACGAGCCATTCATTCAGGCGTTTTATGGTCACGGCAACGGGACAAACGCCCCCGGCCGGCGTAATCCCTGGGCGATCCTAACTGTCGGGCACCACCTGCTGCTCAGTCACGGCCTAGCGGTACGCGCCTTCCGCGCCGCCGGCATCCACACCGCGCGGCCCGGCTTCCCCACGCCGCAGATCGGCATCGTGCTGATGATCTGGCCGCACCACCCGGCTTCGGATCACGCTCGTGATGTGCAAGCCGCGCGCCGGATCGATGGGGCGATGAACCGCATGTTCCTGGGGCCGCTCTTTCAGGGGCGCTACCCGAGCGACATGCTGGATCATTTTGGCCTACGGCGCATGCGCCCGGCAGTGCGCCCCGGCGACATGGAGCTGATCAGCACGCCAATCGACTGGCTGGGCGTGAACACCTACACGCGCCTGACCCATTGCGCCGACCCGCGTGATCTACTCACCGGGGCACGCCAACTCCCTGCACCTGATCCGAAGACGGCAATGGATTGGGAGATTTACCCCGCTTGTATTGTCGAGGCGCTGCGCATTGCCCAGGATTACACCGATCTACCGCTCTACATCAGCGAAAACGGCGCCGCCTTCGCGGACACAATCAGCCCCGATGGTGGTGTACACGATCCTGAACGGACAGCGTATCTGCGCGACCACATCGCCGCCAGCCATCACGCATTGGCGGAAGGGATCGACCTGCGCGGCTATTTTGTCTGGAGCCTGCTCGATAATTTCGAATGGGCGCACGGCTATAACAAGCGCTTTGGTCTGATCTATGTCGATTACGCCACCCAGCGCCGGATCTGGAAGGATAGCGCGCATTTTTATCAGCGCGTGATTACGAAGAATGGCCTGCCAGATTGATAGCAAACTAAAGACCAAGGACCAAGGATCAGCATCCATGATCAGTAAACTATGAGCACGATCACCATCATCACGCTCAACCACGATCACATCCCGGCCCTGATGGAACACCAGCGGCTCTGCTTCCCCACGCTTGCGCCGGAAGATCTGTTCGGCGCCGATCATTTTGCCGCACACATGCAGGTGTTCCCGGAAGGCCAGCAAGTGGCCCTGCTCGGCGCCACGGTTGTCGGCGAGAGCAGCACCTTTCGGATTAGCGGATCGCGCGTGTTTATCCACCATACTTTCAGCGAGATTATCGGGTTCGGCTATTTTAGCGAACACGACGCGCAGGGCGAATGGCTCTACGGCGCTGATATGAGCGTGCACCCCAATTACCGGCGCATGGGCGTGGCGCGTGCGCTGTACGATGCGCGTAAGGAGTTGATCCGTCGCCTCGAACTACGCGGGATGGTCGCCGGGGGCATGTTGCCGGGCTACCCGCGCTATCGCGATCAGATGAGCGTCGAGGCCTATGTCGCCGAAGTGGTGGCCGGGCGCCTCAGCGACCCCACGCTGACGCCGCAACTGCGCAATGGCTTTCGCGTCCATGGCGTCCTCCACGACCATCTTCACGCCGGGGAACTCGGCACCGACGCGGCGCTGATTGTGTGGGAAGCGGGAGAGTGCTAGAGCGGTAAAACAATGAACGCCTCACAACTGGAGCTACGATACAAAGCGATGGGGTCTTCGCCCACACGCAGGCGGCGGAACTGGCGGCGATGTTTCCGACTCCCGATCTTTATCGCCGCCAGATTGCCACCGGCGCGAATCAGATTAGCGCTTTTTTTGCCTGGTATCAGCGCTGGCAGTTGGCCGGCCCGCTCGATCTGGAAACGGCGCTCGCACGGTATTTGGCTTTATAATCAGGTTGATACGTTATGAGTGAAAGCTCGCTCAATCAGTTTTCAAGTGCGGTACAAGATTTTCGGCGGCTTCGGCGGCAGGCCGACATTGAGCGTTTGCTGGCGCTGCTGCGGGGCGATTCAGCCGATCTCCTGCCGTTTGACGAAGTGCAACGCCACATGCGCGCAACTGCTGGCAACGAACGGCAACTGCGCGAGATCCCGCTCGATGCGATCGTGGGCAGTGTTGGGCGTTACCACGATTTCTCGCGCAGCTTTCTGCCGCGCAACGACAGCGATGAAACGCGCTGGTCGCGGGTGCAATCCGCCTCGCACGGCCTGGCCGGGTTGCCGCCGATTGAGGTTTACCAGATCGGCGAGGCCTACTTTGTCGTCGATGGCAATCACCGGGTCTCGGTTGCCCGTCAGAACGGCGCCAATAGTATTCAGGCCTATGTCATCCCCTTCCGCACCCGTGTGTCATTGCCGCCGAATGTACGCCCCGACGAACTGATTGTGCGCGGCGAGTACGCAGCCTTTTTGGAAGCGACGCATCTCGATGAGCAGCGTCCCGATGCAAATCTGCTGATGACAGTGCCGGGCCAGTATCGTAAGCTGCGTGAGCATATCGACGTCCATCGCTACTATCTGAGCATCGAACAGCAGCGTGGGGTCGATCTTGGGGAAGGCGCCGTAGCTTGGTACGACAATGTCTATCTCCCGGCAATCACGCTGATCCGCGAGCGCGGATTGCTGCACGATTTCCCCGAGCGGACGGAAGCTGATCTCTATCTGTTCCTCGCCGAACATCGCGCCGAACTAGAAAAGCAACTCGGGTGGGACGTCAGCGCGGATCGGGTGGCGAGCGATCTCGTCAACCGCAGCGGCAACCCGGCGGCGCGGGTGGCCCAGGCCGGCGAGCAGATGCTCGAAATGGTGCTCCCCGATGAACTGGAACCCGGCCCGAACGCCGGCCGCTGGCGCACCGATACAGCGCCGACGGCGAGTGGATGGCTCTTCGATGAGATTCTCGTGCCGATCAACGGCGAACCGGCAGGCTGGGAAGCGCTCGACCAGGCGATCACGATTGCCCATGTTGAGGGTGGTAAGCTCTTTGGTTTGCACGTTGTGCGTAACGCGGCAGCGCGCGAAGATCCCGCCGTACTTGCCGTGCGTGAAGAGTTCGCCCGGCGTTGTGCTGCGGCCGGCGTGCCGGGCCGGCTCGCCGTAGATGTCGGCGCAGTGGCGCGCAGTATCCGCGAGCGCAGTCGGTGGACCGATCTGGTGGTGCTTAAGCTGAACTACCCGCCGGGGCCGCGCCCGTTGGAACGCCTGAAGTCGGGGTTGCGCACGCTGATCCGCACCTCCATTCGGCCTGTGCTTATGGTGCCCAACCCGGCGCTTAAACTTGAACGGCTCCTCCTCGCCTACAACGATGGGCCCAAGGCCGAGGAAGCGCTCTTTCTGGCGGCTTATCTGGCCGGACGCTGGAAGCGCGAACTCGTCCTGCTCACTGTAAACGACGGCACATCGCTGATCGAGGCAGCGCGGATCCGCGCGCGCAATTATCTCCAGACCCAGGGGATTACGCCGCAGGTCGTCAATACCGCCGGCCCGATCGGCCCCGCAATTGTCGGGATGGCTGAACGCCACAGCTGCAATCTGATCATTATGGGCGGGTATGGGCGTGGCCCGGTGGGCGACCTGGTGCTCGGTGACACCGTCGAGGATGTGTTGCGTACCAGCCACGTGCCGACGCTGATTTGTCAGTGAGGTTGAATGGGGCTGCGCGCCCCGTACCCGCGTTTTGGGCGGACTGCGCGCCCTCCTCCCCAGGCTGGTTGCGGGGCTGCGCGCCCCGCTCCCGCGTCCGGGGGCGACCGCGCCCCCGGAACCCCCGGCCGGGGCGCTGCCCCTGGACCCCAAAGGGAGCGCGCTCCAGCGAGAACGGCGGGCGGGTCATGCCCACAGGGTTTCGTGGATGTACTAG
>JBBRUG010000226.1:0-9901 GCA_038247995.1 Chloroflexales bacterium
CTGGCGAACTTCCGCCGAGTTGGACTAGCTAGCTGAGAAATGACCTCATGGCAACCCAACGCGAAGCCTCACGCCCGGTGCGCATCTGGCCTTATACGCGGCACCTGGTGCATCCGCTGAGCCTGATCCCGCTGCTCTGGCTGATCAGCGACGGGCTATTGGGGCGGCTCAGCGTCAACCCGATCCAGGATCTAACCATCCGCACCGGCGAGGCCGGCTTGATTTTGCTCGTGGTATGCCTCGCCTGCACGCCGCTGAGCGTGGTGACGGGCTGGAAGTGGCCGTTGGGCCTGCGTAAACCGCTGGGCCTTTATAGCTTCCTCTATGTAAGCCTGCATCTGCTGATCTTTGTTGCGCTCGACTATGGGCTGGATTTGGGATTGATCGCTCAGGCGGTGCTTGAGAAGCGTTATGTGCTGGCCGGCTTTGCCGCGTTCTTGCTGCTGCTGCCATTGGCACTGACTTCAACGCGCGGCGCTCAGCGACGGTTGGGGCGCAATTGGAAGCCGTTGCATCGGCTGATCTACCCGGCGGCCATCCTGGCGACGTTGCACTTCCTCTGGTTGGCCAAAGTCTGGCGCGAACCGGCGATCTATGTGATCATTGTGCTGGTGCTGCTGGCGCTGCGCTTGCCATTTGTGCGGCGGTGGTGGCGGGCGTGGCGTGAGGGCACGTAGGGGGATTCGCATTTTACGAGCGTGGTCGGCACGGCTGAAGCAACGACGCAGCCCGATGGGAGTGTGCAGATGATCACCGTTGGGAACGCCTTCTACTGGTTTGATCATGAGGCGACGCTCCGTGAGTTTGCGCAGATTCTGGCGCTGCAGGGGTGGTTTGTTATCGACGCCTCTCCGGCGCCTGACGCAGTGCGAGCCATGTACCCAAAGCAAAGCCGCCAAGGATACTGAGCAGGCCGAACATTGCTCCCGGCCCGTAGATCAGCGCAGCGGCGCGCAAAGCACCGGCCAGCAGCAGCGCTATAATCCAGCCGACCATAAGCAGGCGCTGGCGCTGTTCCGGCCCAAACCAGTCCGGTCGCCCCTGCCCCACCAGAAAACCCACACCGCCCGCGATAATCAGCAAGAGTACGTTCGAGATCAGGATTTGCATCAGTATTTATCCTGCTTGCCTCTGCACATGGGTTTGGTAAGCAAACGCGATTTCTTCGGCGGCGAAGGCATCGACAATTGCCAGGTTCATTGCCTGCTGGGCGTCCATGTATGGGATAAAAGCGGCCGATAACATAACATAGACCACCTCAAAGGTGAGGGCGAAACTAGTGAAGCGTGCGAAGTGCGCCCGATCGAAGCGCACATTTTCTTGCGCCTCTACCACTGCTTTGAGGATCTCTGGTATGCGCCGCAACTGCTCCGGGGTCGTCTGATACGTTACATCGACGGTAAATACTACCCGCCGCTCCTCCATGCGCTTGAAGTTGCGCACCCGACTGTTCAGCAAATCAGTGTTACTGAAGATCAACTGCTCGCCCGAGATGCTGCGCAGCCGAGTTGTCTTCAGGCCGATATGCTCCACCGTGCCCATCTCTTCGCCCACGACGATGAAATCGCCGAGGACGAATGGTTTGTCGAGCGTGATCGACAGCGAGGCAAACAGGTCGGATAGGATATTTTGTAGGGCTAATGCAACCGCAATACCGCCGATCCCGAGGCTGGCGATGAGCGCTGTCACCTCGATGCCGGGTAGATTGTCGAGCGCGAGCAGCACGAGGATCGAATACAGCACGAGGCGGGCGATAAAACTGATCGCATTCATGTTTACAACGTTGGCGGCGTTGTTCTCAATGTTGCGTTCAGCATAGCGCTCGACGCTGCTGCCAATCAGGACGTTACCCCAGATGCCGACCTGGAACAGGATGCTCAGCGTCGCCAATGTGCCCAGTACGGCATACACAATCTGCGGCAGCACAAGCAGATTAGCGCTCAGGGCGATGAAGGGCATCACCAACAAGCCGATTTTTGTTGCCGCAGCGGCGTCGATGACGGCATCATCGAGGATGGTTGGGGTGCGCTGGGCAAACGCTCGTCCCCGCGAGACAATCAGGCGGCGCACGATAAGCGTGCCAACTACGAGGGCGATCAGGATGCCGCCGGCGATCGACCAGCGTAATAAGGGGTTGCCGAAAAAAATCTGCTCAAACATTTCACTCATAGTGGATTGCGCCCAAACGCATAATCTTCCACCACCTGCCCGCCGATCAGATGCTCCTGAATAATCCGTTCGAGCACTTCGGGCGTACACGAATGGTACCAGACGCCTTCAGGGTAAACGACGGCGATCGGGCCGTGGGCGCAGATCCGCAGGCACCCGGCTTTGGTGCGGTAGACGCCGCCATTCGCCAGCGAGAGGTCGAGTTGTTTGAGCCGGTTTTTGAGATATTTCCACGCTTGAGCGCCCGCCTCGAAGCTACAGCACTTAGCTTCGCTCGGCTCGGCGCAAAGAAAAATGTGGCGCTGGTAATTGCCGATGCCGTATTTGGCGGTCAGGGCGTGCAGTTCGCGGAGTTGTGCTTCGTCGGCCATGAGCGCTCCCGTAGTCTGGTTGAAACTCATTTTATAGCACGGATTATAGAGGATCTTCGGGGGCGGCGTGGGTTATTGCCTGGCGAATGCTTCGGCCATATATCCAGCGCGTATTGTCCGTCGCCCACCGCCCATCGTCCGTCACCAGGTAGTGTACAATCAGCACAGTTTCCGGTATCAATGCTCAGTCCTCAATCTTGATCTCCCAGTTCTCAATTCCCGGCAGGGAAGGTAACGGTTCTGTGGCTTCGGTTCCGGCAGGTACGCTGCAATGGTCCACGTCTTCAGTGGTCCAGTGGTTCAGTGATTCAGTGGTTCAGTGATGGAGGATAGTTCGATGACGAACCCAAGTTCACCGCAGTTGCTCTGGACGCCATCTGAGGCGCTGCGCGAACAGAGTAATATTCGGGCCTATATGCAGTGGTTGCACACCACCCAGGGGCTCGATCTGCCCGACTACGACGCACTTTGGCGCTGGTCTACCGATCAGTTGGAGGCATTCTGGGGCACGCTTTGGGAGTATTTTGCGGTGCAGAGTCGAACGCCGCACACTACTGTGCTGGCCAACCAGCAGATGCCCGGCGCACACTGGTTTCCCGGCGCAACGCTGAACTACGCCGAGCACATCTTCCGTAAGGCCAGTACCGAACATCCGGCCGTGATCTTCGCTTCCGAGCGTCAGGCGCCGCTGGCGATCACTTGGGCCGATCTGGAGGCGCAGACTGCCGCGCTCGCCGCTACACTGCGTAATCTCGGTGTTGCTCCCGGCGACCGGGTTGTGGCCTATATGCCTAATATTCCCCAGGCGCTCGTGGCCTTCCTGGACGCCGCCAGCCTCGGCGCGGTCTGGTCGAGTTGCTCGCCCGATTTTGGCAGCCCGAGCGTGATCGACCGCTTCGCGCAGATCGAGCCGAAGGTGTTGATCGCCGTCGATGGTTATCTCTACGGCGGTAAGGCGTTCGACCGCCACGATGCCGTGGCCGAGTTGCAGGCCGCCTTGCCTAGCCTGGAACGCACGATCTTTGTGCCTTACCTTAACCCCGACGCCGTGCCGACCGGCCTGCAGCGCGTGACAACCTGGGCTGAAGCGTTGAAGACGCCCGGTGCGCTGGAGTTTGCCCAGGTGCCATTTGAGCATCCGCTCTGGGTGCTCTATTCGTCGGGTACCACCGGCCTGCCCAAGCCAATTGTGCAGAGCCAGGGCGGAATTCTGTTGCAACACCTCAAAGAGTTGCACCTGCACCTGAACCTCAAACCCGGCGACCGCTTCTTTTGGTTCAGCACTACCGGCTGGATGATGTGGAACTTGCTCGTTAGTGGCTTGCTTGTGGGCAGCACGATCGTGCTCTACGACGGCAGCCCCGGCCACCCCGACATGGGCGTGCTCTGGCGGTTGGTTGAGCAGGCCGAGATTACTTTTTTCGGCACGAGTGCCGCTTACCTGATTGCGCTGAGCAAGAGCGGGATCGAGCCGGGCAAACAGTACGACCTGAGCAAAATGGTCGCCCTTGGCTCAACCGGATCGCCGCTGCCGCCGGAAGGGTTTGTCTGGGCCTATGAGCATGTTAAATCCGATCTCTGGCTGGCTTCGGTGAGCGGCGGCACCGATGTTTGTGGTTGTTTTGTAAGCGGTGTGCCGCTGCTGCCGGTCTACGCCGGCGAGATCCAGTGCCGGGGCCTGGGCGTGCAGGCCGAAGCTTATGACACCGATGGGAACAGCGTTGTTGGCGTAATGGGCGAACTGGTGATCACCAAGCCGATGCCGTCGATGCCGATCTACTTCTGGAACGACCCGGACGGCACACGTTATACGGAGAGTTACTTTGCGATCTACCCCGGCAAATGGCGCCACGGCGACTGGATCGTGGTCAATGAGCGTGGCGGTGTGGTGATCTTTGGGCGCTCGGATAGCACAATTAACCGCCAGGGTGTGCGCGTGGGCACCAGCGAGATCTACCGTACGGTTGAGGCGCTGCCGGAAGTGGTTGATAGCCTGGTGATCGACCTGGAGGGGCTTGGCGGGCAATCGTATATGCCGCTGTTTGTGGTGCTGCGCGAAGGTGTTACGCTGGACGAAGCGCTGACCAGAAAAATCAAAACGGCGATCCGCACGAGCCTCTCGCCGCGCCATGTGCCCGACGCGCTCTTTGTTATTCCCGACGTGCCGCGTACGCTGAACGGCAAGAAGCTGGAAGTGCCGATCAAGAAGATCCTGATGGGCATGCCGGTGCAGCAAGCAGCTAACCCCGACTCGCTGAAGAACCCCGAACTCTTGCCGTTCTTTGTCACCCTGGCGGCACGGTTGCGCGGGCGGTGAGGGCAGGCGGCAGGCGGCAGGGCGCAGGAGCCACACATTGGGCGCCTGCCGCCTGAAGCGAGCGCAGCGAGCGCCCTGCCGCCTGTTCCTACCCGCCCAACTGCGACATGCCGCGCAGGGTTGGGCGCACGCCATCGGGGAGACCGTGCCCCCAGGGTTTTACATACACGGCGTGGCGCACGATCTGCTCGAGTTCGGCGAGGCCGGCGCCGCTGCGGATCGCCGTGCGCAGATCGATCTCGTTGTCGCGGAGCAGGCAGAGGTGCAGTCGCCCGTCGGCGGTGAGGCGCATGCGGTTGCAAGTGGAGCAGAAGGGGTCGGAGACGCTGGAGATGAAGCCGATCTTGCCGGGCGCGCCGGGGATGCGATAGGTGCGCGCTGGGTCGCTTGCGGCCTGGCCGAGTTTTTCGAGCGGGCCATAGTGCGCCTCCAGGCGCCCGACCAGTTCCGCGCTGCTCACAACACCTTCGTCGGCGAGGCCGGCCACACCGGTGAGCGGCATTACCTCGATGAAGCGGAATTCCCAGGCGTAGCGTAAGGTTAGTTCGGCGAGGCGGATCACCTCGTCGTCGTTCATGCCGCGCACCACGACAGCGTTGAGCTTGATCGGCTCTAAGCCGGCGGCACCGGCGGCCTCAATCCCCGCCCAAACCTCATCAAGATTGCCGCCGCGGGTCATCTGGCGGAACTTCTGCGGATCGAGGCTGTCGATGCTGATGTTCACCCGATCCAACCCGGCGGCTTTCAACTCGGGGGCGAGCTTGCGCAGCCGCAGGGCGTTGGTGGTCATCGCAATATGCTCGATCCCCGGGATAGCCTTCATCTCGCGTATGAGATCGACAATGCCGTGCCGCAGCAACGGTTCACCACCAGTGAGACGCAGCTTACGGAAGCCGGCGCCGGCAGCGGCGTGCAGGGCCAGCAGTAGTTCGTCGTTGGTGAGCAGTTCGGGGCGTGGCGCAAACTGCATACCAACAGCGGGCATACAGTAGACGCAGCGCATATTGCAGCGATCGGTCAGCGAGACGCGCAGGTAATCGATCCGCCGTCCGTATTGGTCGAGCGCGGGGGTGTCGGTGGCATACTGGGGCGGCGTGTTCGGTTCGTAGAAAGTAAGAGGAATCAGACCCTTCATTGGGACCTCCTCAGATCAATGCAAAAGGCAAACCGCTCGATCATTTTGCCCTTTGCCTTTTGCATTGATCATGCGTAGTGCAGCACACTGATCCGTGCCGCAAGCTGCTGCGCAACTTCGGTGAAGACGCTGGCGTAGGCATCGGGGGCGTCACTGGTGACGGCAGGCATCCCGTTGTCGCCGCCTTCGCGCACGCTGATGCCGAGCGGGATCCGGCCGAGCAGCGGTACGCCGAGTTGCAGCGAGAGCCGTTCCGCGCCGCCGCTGCCGAAGATGTTGTAGCGATTGCCGGTGTCGGGGGCAATGAAATAGGCCATATTTTCGACAATGCCGAGCAGCGGCACATTGACCTTCTTAAACATCTCCATCGCCTTGACCACATCGATCGTTGCCACCTGTTGCGGCGTGGTGACGATCAGCGCGCCGGTGAGCGGCAGGCTCTGGGCCAGCGTCAGCGCGATATCACCCGTGCCGGGCGGCATATCGATGATTAGATAATCGAGCGGCGCCCAGGCCACCTGATACAGAAACTGGCGCAGCAGTTGGCTGACCATCGGGCCGCGCCAGATCACCGGTTGGCTTTCATCCACCAGGAAACCGACCGAGATCAGCTTCACGCCGTGGTTCTGCAACGGCAGCATAACCGCTTGGCCGCTCTCGTCCTGGAAGGCCTCAGGCTGGCCCTTCATACCGAGCATGAGCGGCATACTGGGGCCGAACACGTCGGCGTCAAGCAAGCCCACTTGTGCGCCTTCACGGGCTAGGGCTACGGCCACGTTCGCCGCGATGGTGGATTTACCCACCCCGCCCTTGCCGGCGGCTATGGCGATCACATTCGCCACCCCCGGTATCGCCGACTGCTCGGGGATGCCTGCCGGGCGGCGCACATTGGCGGTGAACTCGATCTGCACAGCGCTGACACCGGCCACGGTGCGCACCGCCGCCTCGGCCTCAGTCTGGATCTGATCCTTCATTGGGCATGCCGGCGTGGTCAGTTCGATCGTAAAAGCGATTGCGCCGCCATCAATGCGCACACCCTTGACCATGCGCCGCGAGACAATATCGCCGCCGAGCTCAGGCTCTTGCACCTGGCTGAGGGCGGCCAGAATCTGCTGTTCAGTAATTTGCGCGTTGGTGTTACGCGAAAAGAGGCCCATACGTATATACTCCAGTTGGGGATTGTGCTCCCCTTCATTATAGCAGATATTGAAAAGCTAACTCTATCGTAATGGCAGGATGGGAGGGCAGAGCCGGGTTGCGTATTGCGCATCCCGAACGCAACACGCACACGCACACGCAACACGCACACGCAACACGCACACGCAACACGCACACGCAACACGCACACGCAACACGCACACGCACACGCAACACGCAACACGAGGTTACAGATGAATCTGGGTACGCGGCTCTTTCTCTTACTGTTCGGCAGTGTTTTTCTGGCGGTTGGAATTGGGGTTGGCGTATTTGCGACGCGCTCGGTGCAGGCCGAATTGGCGCGCGCCGAGGCGTTGCAGCCGAGTTCGGCGGCGGCGTTGCGGCAGCGGGGCCTGGGGAGCGAGGTACTGGTAGATGGTATGATCGACCGGCGCACTCCAGTGCAATTTCGCAGTTTTGTGGCCTACGAGCAGGCGGAGTATCGCGGCACGGACGACGACGATGACCAAGTCTGGGTGGTTGAAGAGCGCGTGCTGTCGCCGTTGCTCGTCGATATAGGCGGCCCACTCAGCATCGCCGCAGGCTACCGGCTAGAGGGGTGGCACGAGCGTTGGCAAGATACGGATGGGTTGCGCTGGAACGGCTTCACGGGCGAAGGCACGAAGCGCTACGATGGCCTTGTGGCGGGACGACCGGTGATGGCGATCGGCGCAGTTGCTTCCGGGCGTGAGGGCATAGAATTACGCGCCGAGTTTGTGTATGCGGGCAGCCGTGACGAGTACCTGGCCTCCCGCCGTAGCACGACCGCCTTTCTGCCCTGGTTCGGTGCGATCTTCGGGTTGGTTGGGTTGGGGTTGATGAGCGCGCCGGTGATTAGCTGGCTGCGCGCGCGGGGGTGAGGGGTGCCGCCTGCCGCGCCCTGAAGGGTGCGGCTCGGGGGGCGCGGCGGCGGGCTGAAGCCCTCGCCGCGCGGGCGTTTTGCCTTTTGCCTTTTGCATTCACTTCCCCGCCACTCGCATTTTTCATCCATCGGATCTCTTTTCCACATTGCGGATGCGCTTGCACCCGTGCTACAATAAACCTACGCGAATTTTTTCCACCAACTGTTGTATTTACCCTATGCCTTCCGGGCGTCAGAGGAGATCTGCGATGAACCGCACCGAACTCGTCGAGGAGCTGCGGCGCGTGATCGGCCCGCGTGGCGTTGTGGCCGATCCGGCTGCCCTGATGACCTATGACGCCGATGGTTGTGTGATGGATACCGGCGATCCGCATGTGGTGGTATTGCCCACCAGCGCCGATCAGGTGAGCGCGGTTGTGCGCATTGCTGCGCGCTATGGCCTGCCGATTGTGCCCCGTGGCGCCGGCACCGGCCTCTCCGGCGGCGCCACGGCGATGCAGGGCGGCATTGTTGTCAGCACGGCGCGCATGGACAAAATCCTCCAGGTTGATCCGCTCAATGGCCGGGTGCTCTGCCAGCCCGGTGTGATCAACTGGGAACTCTCGCAACATCTCAAGTCCTACGGCTACCAGTTCGCCCCCGATCCCTCATCGCAGAAAGCCTGCACCGTCGGCGGCAATATCGCCAACAACTCCGGCGGCCCGCACTGCCTCAAATACGGCATTACCGCCAGCCATGTGCTTGGCGTCGAGATGGTACTCCCCGATGGTTCGATCATCTGGTCCGGCGACGGTAGTCCCGCCGTTCCCGGCTATGATCTTACCGGCGTAATCACCGGCTCTGAGGGTACAATCGGCCTGGTGACGGCGGCATGGCTCAAGCTCACGCGCCTGCCCGAAGCCGTGCGCGTGGTGCTCGCGCTCTTCCCCGACATCGCCGGTGCTTCCAATACGGTTTCGCAGGTGATTGCCGGCGGCTTCCTGCCTGCCGCGCTGGAGATCATGGATCGCCTGGCGATTAAGGCTGTGAACGACATGTATAAGCTAGGCTTGCCCGCGGCCGCCGGCGCCGCGCTGCTGATCGAGTGCGACGGCGTTGAAGACGGCCTCGACGAACTGCTGGCCGACATCACCGCGATCTGCCAGCGCAACGGCGCGCTTGAGGTACGACCTGCGCGCACGCTCGCCGAGCAAAATCAGGTCTGGGCGGCGCGTAAGAACGCCTTCGGCGCAATGGGCCGCCTCGCGCCCACCTACTACCTCGCCGATACGGTGGTGCCGCGCACGCGCCTGCCCTACACGATGGAGCAGGTCGGTCGCATTTCCACCGAGTTCCGCCTGCCGATCGCCAATGTCTTCCACGCCGGCGACGGCAACCTGCACCCGATCATCCTTTTCGACCGGCGCGACGCCGACCAGAACCAGCGCGCCCTCGAAGCCGCCACCAGCGTCATGCAGGTGAGCATCGAGCAGGGTGGCGTGATCAGCGGCGAACACGGCATTGGCGTGGAAAAGCAAGATTACATGACCCTGCTCTTCACCACCGATGATCTCGCCGCGATGGCCGGCCTGCACCAGAGCTTCGACCCGACCGATCTCTTTAACCCCGGCAAAGTCTTTCCCAAAGGCCGCGGCTGCGGCGAACTGGCCGCCCTGCGCAAGTCGGCGGTGAGTTGGGCGGAGTTGAAGGACGCTTAGGAGACACGGAAGCTGGACGACGGACGACGGACGACGGACGACGGACGACGGACGACGGACGACGGACGACGGACGACGGACGACGGACGACGGACGACGGACGACGGACGACGGACGACGGACGACGGACGACGGAAGCTGGACGACGGGCTC
>JBBRUG010000227.1:0-9871 GCA_038247995.1 Chloroflexales bacterium
GCGCCAGCGCCTGATCGACCTTGGCGAATTACCGCTCGAGTTTCCACGGCCCTACCTGTTATGGGGCGAGTTGCTTCATGATTCAGGATTCAGCCTTCAGGATTCAGCCGGCGGCCAGGGCTTCAGCCCGCCAGCCGCGCCACACACACCGAGTCGCGCCCTTCAGGGCGCGCCAACCCAACCCGCGCCAACCCAACCCGCGCCACACACACCGAGTCGCGCCCTTCAGGGCGCGCCAACCCAACCCGCGCCACACACACCGAGTCGCGCCCTTCGGGGCGCGCCAACCCAACCCGCGCCAACCCTGATCGACTTGAGCCTGAATGAGCATCCCGCCGAGGGCAGCGCTGCGCAGTCGATCGCCCCGCCGGCCTTCAGCGTCACCGAACTGTTCGGCGGGCAGTTCCGCCGGCTGGTGAGCGATATTGTCGCCCGGCTGCAACGCGGTGAGCGCGTGGTTGCCGTTACCAGTCAGGCCGCACGTTTGCACGAACTGGTTGAGGAAGCGCTACAGACCCGTGACGAAAGACCAAAGACCAAAGACCAAGGCCCCCATGTGTCACCTGGTTTGCTCACTGTCATTCACGGCGCATTGGAGGCCGGTTGGCGGTTGGAGGCGCGCCAACTGACGCTTTACACCGACTCCGAGATCTTCGGCTTGCGCCAGCAGCGCACCCTGCGCGAGGGCCGCAAGCAGCGCCGCAGCGTCGATGAGCGTGCCGCCTTCCTGCGTGGCCTCAAGCCCGGCGATTATGTCGTGCATATCGAGCACGGTATCGCCGTCTTCGAGCATCTGATCCGCCGCACGGTCGGCGAGACCGAGCGCGAGTATCTGGTGCTGCGTTACGCCGCCGGCGACAAGATCTATGTGCCTGTCGATCAGGTCGATCGGGTGACACGCTATATCGGCGCCGGCGACGGCGCACCGGTACTCACCCGCCTGGGCACCCAGGATTGGGAACGCGCCAAGCGCAAAGCCCGTGCGGCAGTCCAAGATCTCGCCGACGAACTGCTCAAGCTTTATGCCCAACGCCAGCTCAAGCAGGGCCACGCATTTGGCCCCGACACCGAGTGGCAGCGCGAACTGGAGAGCAGCTTTCCCTTCATGGAGACCGACGATCAGTTGCGCGCCATCGGCGAGGTGAAGCTGGATATGGAGCGCACCGTGCCGATGGATCGGCTGATCTGCGGCGACGTGGGCTTCGGCAAAACCGAAGTCGCCCTGCGCGCCGCCTTCAAGGCCGTGCAAGACGGACGCCAGGTGGCCGTGTTGGTGCCGACAACCGTGCTCGCCCAGCAGCACTTCGACACCTTCCGTCGGCGCATGGCCGCCTTCCCGCTCACTGTCGAGATGCTTTCGCGTTTTCGCTCACCCAAAGAGCAAGCAGCGATTGTTGGCGAACTGCGCAAGGGTCGGGTCGATATTCTGATCGGCACCCATCGCCTGCTGAGTAAAGACGTGCAGTTCAAAGACTTAGGGTTAGTAATCGTGGACGAAGAACAGCGCTTCGGCGTGCGCCACAAAGAACGGCTGAAGCAACTGCGTGCCGAAGTGGACGTGCTGACGCTCACCGCTACGCCGATCCCGCGCACGCTGCACATGGCGATGGCCGGCATCCGCGACCTGAGCGTGATCGATACCCCGCCCGAAGATCGCGTACCGATCAAGACGTATGTGCAGCCTACCAACGATAATCTGATCCGCGAGGCGATTCTGCGCGAGATCGAGCGTGACGGCCAGATCTACTTCGTCCATAACCGGGTACACAGTATCTATCACGTCGCCAACCATCTCAAAGGGTTGGTGCCCGAGGCGCGCATCGGCGTCGGCCACGGCCAACTCGATGAGCGCGAACTCGAGCGGGTGATGCTCGACTTCTTCGAGGGGCGCTACGATGTGCTCGTCTGTACGACGATCATCGAGAGCGGCCTGGACATTCCCAACGCGAATACCATTCTTATCGACGACGCGACTAATTTTGGCCTGGCCCAACTCTACCAGTTGCGCGGGCGAGTCGGGCGTAGCTCTAACCGCGCCTATGCCTACTTGCTCTACAAACAAGAGCGCCGCATGACCGAAGAGGCCCAGGCCCGTCTGGAGGCGATCCAGGAGGCGACCGAACTCGGCGCCGGATTCCGCGTCGCCATGCGCGATCTCGAGATCCGCGGTGCAGGTAATTTGCTCGGCTCTGAACAATCGGGCCACATCGCTGCCGTCGGCTTTGATCTGTACTCGAAGCTGCTGGAACAGGCGGTGCGGCAGTTGAAGCAGCAAGTGGACGAAAGACGAAACACGAAAGACGAACGGTCAGACCTAACCCCGAGCCTCGATGACACCAACACAGCATCTTCGTCTTTGGTCCTTCGTCCTTCGTCTCCAATCATCAACGAAAAAGTCCTCGTCGCGCCGCTCGTCACGCTCGACCTGCCGCTTACGGCCTACTTGCCGGAAAACTACATCGCCGACCCAACTGTGCGGATCGGTATGTACCAGCGCATGGTCGAGGCCGAGACGCTGGACGAGGTGCGCGGGCTGCGTCAGGAGTTACAGGATCGCTTCGGCGACCCGCCCACGCCCGCACTGCATCTACTCACCTGGCTGCAAATCAAGGCCCTGGCGTTACAAGCCGGGGTCAGCGCCGTCACCACGGTTGCCGACGAGTTTATTATTCGCCTGCCGATCCTGGAGGCAGCGGCACGCGAAAGGCTGCGGCGCCGGTATGGCCGCGATGCGAGCGTGAAGATCGGGCCGCAATTCATCCGCCTGGATCGCCGGGCGCTGGACACAGGCTGGAGTGAGAAGCTTATGGGGGTGTTGGAAGTGCTTGCGGCCTAAGCATGCCAAATGCAACCGTAAAGGCACGGCGTGAGGCGCCCTTGTGCTTTAGCCGACGCGTTGAGTGAAAAAGCTACCTTCTCTATCGAGGATCTGCAACAAAAATAGTCAAAGCAACGTTAAATAGGCAAGCGTACGATATGTCCCCCCTCCTTCCATATCGTACGCCCCCCTCCTTCAAGCGGCGGCCCTTCGGGGCCGTCGTTTGTTTACCACAAGTTTTCCTGAGCAATTTGGGCCCGTCGAAAGACGATGAGCGCCTCGGCGGCTTTGTAACGCTTGTGGGCCTCAGTGAAAATCACTGCATCGTGGCCGTAGCGATCAAGCCACCATTCGGCTGCCGTCGCCGGTTCAAGATCAAGGCCAAGGCCCTGCGCCTCAGCGCGGATCTGCGGCAAGTGTGCGTCCATCCACGCGGCAAGTGTACACCGAAATGGGTTGTTTACCCGCACCCGGTAGCGATAGGTCGATGGCGTCAGCACGCGCAACAACCAGCCGCGCCGCTCTGGTTGCGCTGAATCTTGTGGGATCAGCGTAATTCCGCGCCCCACCGGCGTATGTTCCTGGGCGAACAGGTTCGCGTTGTATGGGCGAAACATGCCCGGCGCATGGGTTTCACCGGCCCAGGTTACCCCATCGCGCGCCGTAACCGTCGCCACAATGTCGTCGTAATCTGAAACGCGCAGCACCCGCGGGGGCGCCATAAGCTGAATTTGCGGCAGGGGCCATGCAGGCGCCGGTTGGCCAGTAGGATCATACCAGGCGACTTCGCGCACCTGCATCGGCCCATTACGCTGCAAACTATAACGAAAACCATGGCGCTCGCGGCCCTCTTCAGCGCTCGAGCGCGCCTCGACCTGCACCCGCAGGCGCAAACCATGCCCACAGCCGGAAGCCGGAAACCACTCCAGGTTTGCGATAAAACGAAAGTGCATGCGCGTGCCTTGCGCCTCGCCGCCCAAAGCCCGCCACCCACGCCCGCGCAAGCCACTCCAGCCACCGACAACCGCCCGTAGCGGCGCGTATACGGCCACCACATCAGCCCGACCAGGCGGCGCATCGTGAACCCAAAGCCCCGGCGGGATTGCCCCGGAACTGGGCAGGCGCACTGTGCCGCCGATCACGCTTTGTTCGCTACGTGCATTCGCGAGGCGTACCGTCGCGCCGGTTGCCGTAGGGAGGGCAGGTGGAGCGCCGCCAACGACCGCATGCCCACAGGCAACACAAAAGCGCGAATCAGCTGCAGGCAGCGCCGCGCCGCATTGCGGGCAAAAGCGCGGGCGATGATCTGAGCTACGCATAGGTGCAGTGTAACATACTCCATTAGCCCTTAGACGTATGGTTGCGTGCGGCGTAGCGGCACACGACCACACATCTCCTATATTTACAAGGCATCATAATCTGCTATACTAAGCCATACATGAGCTTTTAAGCACGTTTTTGCGGCTTGATCCCTGCTACGTTCTGATCGTCTCTGCTCAGGAGGAGCATATGTCGGCTCTTCGTTCATTGTTCGCACTCATGCTGGTTGCCGTACTGATTGCACTGCCGGGCACAACAGCCCAGGCCCAGACGACAGCTTCGGTTACGGGTACGCTCACAACCTTGAGCCGGGCGGCCCTGCCGGCCAACGCAATCGTCACGATCCAGATCGCGCAGATTGGCACCGGCGGCACAAACCCGATCGTCGCTGAACAGCGCTTTAGCACCGGCGGGCGGCAAGTGCCGTTCAGTTTTGCCCTCGCCTATGATCCGGCCCAGATTAACGCTAACAACGCCTATACGCTCCAGGCTAATATCAGCGTTGATGGGCAAGTACGCCTTACCACAACAGCACAGTACCGCGTGATCACCCAGGGCGCCCCGGTGAGCGGGATTAATCTGGTGCTTAGCCCAATCGGCGGTGATTTGCCCCAGACCAGCGGCGGCGCCCTACCGCTGGCCCTGGCGATCCTGCTGGCGCTGATCGCAGTTGGCGTGTATGTTGCGCGTACGCGCCTGTTCCGCACTGCCCGCGATTAGCACCATGGGAGAGTAATTGTGTTGCGAACACGAAACCCGTCAGGCAGCATGTAGTGCGCCGCCTGGCGGGTCTTTGTTGCGTGCCGGCCTAAAACCAGGCGGCAGGCAGCACACGCACCTGCCGGCGGGAAGGTCTGCTCGATCTCATTTGACAGATCAGCCCATGGCGCGTTACAATCACAAACTAGTGTGTGCCAAAACAGGCTGGTAAGGAGTAATTACCAATGGCTCGTCTTTGTGATATTACAGGGCGCAAGCCCGGCTACGGCAGCAATGTGTCGCACTCGAAGCGCCACACTAAGCGCCGCTGGGAGCCGAATGTTCACTTTCACCGCATCTATGTGCCCGAAGAGGGCCGCTTCGTGCGGCTCAAGATCTCGACGCGCGCGCTGCGCACGATCGAGAAGAAGGGCCTGCTGGCAACGCTCCGCGATGAGGGCATTCGCCTGAAGGACATTGAGCGTTAGTGCGCATATATTATGCTGAAACGGGGCTGGGCAATAAAATCGCCCAGCCCCGTTTCGTTTTACAGCACCGGACGGCGGGTGTGCCAATCTGTCGCGTGCTGGTAGGCGTCGCCCACACGCAGCAGGGTCGCCTCGTCAAAGGGGCGTCCGATCAGCTGCAAGCCCACCGGCAGCGCACTGCTGAAACCGCATGGCACAACCAGGCTCGGCACACCGGCCAGATTGATCGGCAGGGTACAGACATCACTCAGATACATTGCCAGCGGATCATCAAGCTTCTGCCCAATCTTGAAGGCCACCGTCGGCGTGGTCGGCGTCGCCAGTACATCGACCTGCGTGAAGATCGTTTCGAAATCGCGCTTGATCAGCGTCCGTACCTGCTGGGCACGCTTGTAATAGGCATCGTAGTAGCCCGCCGAAAGCGCATACGTGCCGAGCATAATCCGCCGCCGCACTTCGGGGCCGAAACGCCGCCCACGGGTGAGCTCGATCTCGTCCCACATGGTGTCGCCGGGCTCACGCGGGCCATAACGTACGCCGTCGAAGCGGGCCAAGTTTGCGCTCGCCTCAGCCGGCGCAATAATATAATAGGTAGGCAGCGCGTAACCGGTATAGGGCAACGAAACATCAACCACCTCGGCGCCGCGATCGCGCAGCACAGCGATTGCCTCGCGGGTGGCCGCCGCGACGCCCGGCTCCATCCCCTCGACAAAATATTCCTTCGGCACACCAATCCGCAAGCCGCGCATATCACCCGAAAGCGCCGCCGTATAATCGGGCACCAGCGCGGTGGAACTGGTACCGTCACGCGGGTCGTGGCCGGCGATCACCTGCATGATCAAGGCCAGATCAGCAACACTCCAGGCCATCGGGCCGATCTGATCGAGCGACGAACCAAAGGCGATCAGGCCGAAACGGCTCACGCGGCCGTAGGTCGGCTTGAGGCCGCTGATCCCGCAAAGCGCAGCCGGCTGGCGGATCGAGCCGCCGGTATCGGTGCCGAGGCTGGCCGGCACCTGGCTTGCCGCCACCGTCGCCGCGCTGCCGCCCGAACTGCCGCCCGGCACGCGCTCCAGATCCCAGGGGTTGGCTGTGGTATGATACGCGCTCTGCTCGGTGCTGGAACCCATCGCGAACTCGTCGCAGTTCAGCTTGCCGACGTTTATCGCGCCGCCGGCTTGCAATCGCTCAACGACCGTAGCATTATAGGGCGGCACAAAACCTTCTAGAATGCGCGAGCCGGCGGTTGTAGCGACACCGGACGTACACAACACATCTTTGATCCCGATTGGAATGCCGTGCAATGGGCCGGAAGCGCCGTTCGCCCGCGCCGCATCAGCCGCCCGCGCCTGCGCCAACGCCAGATCCGCTGTAACCGTCAAGTAAGCCCGCACCTGCGGCTCAGTAGCGGCAATCCGCGCCAGCGCGGCCTCAGTCAATTCCAAAGCAGTCACATCGCCCGCATCGAGCGCAGCCCGCGCGGCAGTAACTGTCAGTGCATGCAACTCGGTCATATGATCTCCCTGCGCAGCTCGCTTGCGCGGCAATTGTAGCACACACCTAGAGCACTGAGCAGAATGACTGAGCCGCAGAGGCCACTGAACCGGGTAACTTGCTGTGCTCGCGCCTGGCTATGCAGGCTCAATCGATCTGAGAAAGGCTGTAAGCGGTTGTCCCCTTGTCCCTTTATTACCATGCTACCCTATCACCATGCGTTACATACACTTGATCATTATTAGCCTGCTCTTGCTGTTTCCGACGCCGCCGATGGCGCAGACCCAGCAGGTGCTGCGCTGTACCCAGGCCCTCGCCGACCCGCAGGTAGCAGCGCCGGCAGACGCTTCGCCCTGGCGCCAGTTGCGACCAACCCGCCAGATCACCACCGCACAGAGCCGCTCCACGCCGCAGTCGATCGCACTGCTCGGCGCAACCGGCCTCGGCCCAATTACCGGGCAGACGATCGCCATCCCCGCCGCGACGACGGAGCTCTACGGCACACTCTATGCGCGCTTCCCTGGCGGCATCGACCCCGCAGCGACGGTGCAACTCACCCTCTATACAGACGACTCGATCGATCCGGTTGATGCCATTTATACCGCAACCTTTCCCCATGATGCCGGCTCAACCAACGCCTGGCGCCGCTTCGATTGGGAGCTCACCGACCCGGCCACGATCGCGCTCCTGGTTGAAGCAGCGGAGATAACCTTTGCCCTTGAACTGGTAAACACGCCAGGCGACCGAATCTGGCTCGACGATATTACCGCCAATGTTTGCACACCGGCGGCAACGCTCAGCGGCAGCGTGACCAATAACGCCAACCCGACGACTAGCCTGGCCGGCGCAACACTCCTGCTGACACGCACCGATGCTACCAGCACACAAGTTGTCGCCACAACCCGCAGCGATGCTAGCGGCGGTTACAGCTTCAGCGGCGTGCCCGCCCTCGCCGCCGGCGCAGCCTACCAGATCTGGTACACCAACACCCCCGCTGCCACGAACCGACCGGCCGACCGGCTCGGCTGGCTTGCCGGGCCAGTCATCAGCACGCTCGCCGATGGCGCAAGCCGCAGCGGGCTGGATCTGGCGATCGACGATGTACAACTGGACGCGCCCGCGCCGAATGCCGCTGTCGTCGCCTCCAACAGTGCCCCGGTGACGTTACGTTGGTCGGGCCGTTCCGTCTCCGGCGAGCGCCAGCAGGTCTGTATCTACGACCCGCTGCGGATCGACCCGGAAACCCAAGCGCCGCCCGAGCTTTGTGGCCCACTGCTCGATCCGGTGGCGGACACACTGCGCTTCAATCTGTCGCCGGCCACCTTCGCCGCCGCACCAACCCTTGGTTTCGCCTACGGGCGAACCTATCGCTGGCATGTGCGCACCGTGGGGCCACCAACGGGTACCGGCTTGCCGCCGCGTTCCGGCCGCTCGTTCTTCGAGCGTTCAATCACGCTGCTGGAACGATCCGTGCCAGCGCCGCCCAACAACCCGTTCAGCAGCGACCCTGGCTTACCAATTGCCGCGCCGGGCAGCGTCACATGGACACTGCTTGTGTATGCCGCCACCGATAACGCGCTGAGCGACGCCCAGCGTACGCCCGGCACCAATCGCGCCGATCTCTGGGTGAACAGCCTGCGCAATCTGGCGACGCGTTACCCCAACGTACGCATTGTGAGCCTGCTCGACCGCTATGGCGATAGCGGCGTTGAGTGGTGTTACCTGCCGCCCAACGCTGCCCCCAACTGCCGCATCCGGCCCGAAATAAACAGCGCCGATCCGGCGACCCTGACCGCATTTGTGCAGCAAGGCCTACAACGCTACCCGGCCCAACGCGCCGCTCTGGTTCTGCTTGGCCCGGGACATGCCGTTGGGGGCTTTGGCGTAGATGAAACCAGCCCCGACGCACCCGTCCTTGCGCCGACTGATCTTGCTGCTGCGCTGGACAATGCCACCCAGGCTGCCAATCGCCGCCTGGATCTTGTGCTGGCCCAGGCGCCCTTGATGGGCGAAGTTGATCTTGCGGCAAGCTTAGCGCCGGCGGCCGACTACCTCGTCGCCACGCCCGACCAGATCTGGCAGGTGAACATGTTTCCGCGCCTGCTCGCGCTGTTTACCAGCGCCCAGGGCAGCGATCCGCGCAACGTAGCGACAGGGCTAACCGGCGCTTACGCCGATGCTGTCAACCAGGCGGCCCGCGGACGCGCCTTTGTTATCCAGGCCTTCGATCTGCAACGAGCAGCTCTGATTCTGACCGAACGCGAGAACCTCGCCATCGCCCTGCGCACAGCGCTCAGCGCCGACGAGGTAACCATGCGCAACCTGCTCGATAGCGCGCGCCGCGCTGTCCAGGCCTACGACGCCTCCGGCAACGGGCGTCTGCGCGCCCTGGCAAATGCTGCCGGCGCATCGGTCGCCGCCGACGAAGACGCCTTCGTTGATCTGACTGGCCTGGCCAATTGGCTGGCCGATGAACTGATTGTGCCCGGCGATGTACGCGCCTCTGCCGCCGCATTGGCCGATCAACTGGAAGGCACCGCCGGATTCGTTATCGCTATGCGCAGGCAGAGCGGCCTGGGCACCGCCGGCGTCCAGGTCGATCTTTCGCGCGCCAATGGCCCGGCGATCTTCCTGCCCGGCGCTGCCCAACTCGGCAACCAGCCGACCCTAAGCGACCTCTGGTTGCATCGTAATGCCACCGCCACAACCGCCTGGGCCGCCCTATTGCGCGATTTACGCGCCGGCGCCGCGCCCGGCAGCGGGCCGGCAGCCGTGCTGGAGATCACCCCCGCCCAACCCGGCCTGCCCCTCCCGACTGGCGGCCGGATCGGCGGTACGGAAGTGTATTTGCCGCAAGTCGGGCGATAAGGGCGTGGGGCGTGGGGCGTGCAAGCCGTGGGAAGGGTGGAGGTGTATTCTGTGTTTGCGTAGTTCCGTAGTTCCGTGGTTCCGTAGCTCAGTGGCTCAGTTCCACATCAGCCCCGTCAGTGATTCCGTGGGGCGTGCGGCGTACGGCGTGCGGCATGCAAGCCGTGGGAAGCGTAGTTCCGTA
>JBBRUG010000228.1:0-9829 GCA_038247995.1 Chloroflexales bacterium
GCGTTTTCTCGGTTTGGTAATTGGCGGAGTGACCCCCGCCCCCGCCCCCACCCCCGGATGGTTTCGGGGCCGCCCCCCCCCCCCGCGGCCGCGCGGGGGGATTATGCCCGCATGCGCGGCCCCACCCGATCATCTGGGCGTTTACGCCCAGAAACCACCAAACTCCACCATAAACCGTTCCACTTCAGCAACCTCAACATCATCGAGCGTATAGGCCGGGCTACGGCAGTAGGCGCTGGCGATAATGCCCCGGCGCTGAAGGATCAGCTTCTCAGCGGCAATAATGAGTTCCGTGCCCTGCATCCAATAGCTGATATAGGGCAGCAAGCGCTGATGCAGTTCGGCGAAGGCCGTACGATCCTGCTGCCAACGTCGCCAGAGTTCGACATACACCTCGGTGAACGAACACCCAGGCTGAATACCCCTCGCACCGCGCGCCAACACATCGGGCATCTGTACGCCGGCATAGCCCACCAATGCCTGCAAACGCCCGCCCGAGCGCTCGACGAGTTGGGCCACATACCGCCCCGGCGGCTGAGTCTCCACCTTCACATAGTCGGCGTTGGGCAGTTCGTCGCGCAGGCGCAGAAACACTTCCGGCGCGATCCGCACCCCGGTCTGCGCGGGAGCATACTGCACGATCACCGGAATGGAGACCGCGCCAATCACTCGCCGGAGATGGGTCAGGATAGCATCTTCGGCAGGGCCAAGGAAGAAGGGCGGCAGCAGCATCAGCGCGTCGGCGCCTTGCTCCTCGGCAGCGCGGGCACGCTGCACCGCCACTTCCCAGCTATGGTCGGTGATCGAGATTACTCCAGCAATATCGGGCGTGCGGCTCGTCTCGGCAAGCAGAATCGCCTGCATGCGCGCCCGTTCGGCATCGTTGAATTTGTAGAACTCGGTTGCCAACCCGAACAAGGTAAGTGCTGAAGCGCCGGTGCCCAACAGATGGCGTACCAACTGTTGCAGGCTGTCTTCGTCGAGCGCGCCGGAATCAGTAAACGGCGCCGCAACAATCGGGATGATTCCGTTGAGGGACATGGGTAATTCTCTGAACCTAGAGCACTGAGCAGCATGACTGAGCCGCAGAGGCCACTGCACCGGGTAGCTCGCTGCGCTCGCGCCTGATTATGCAGGCTCAATCGATCTGAGCAATGCGGTAGTGATCCGGTGACACGCTGACAACCCGACGACATCAATAGAGCATCCCGCTTACCCAGTCACCAGTTAGGCTTACACCGGCAGCAGTTCGGTCAACCGTTCAGGCACAATCTCCGGCCGACTGGCGTGCAGGTAGCAAGCGGCAGCCTGATGACGGTGAAGCTGGAAGAGCGGCGGCATCGAGGCGCAGCGTTCCATCGCATGGGGACAGCGGCTGAGAAAGCGACAGCCGGTAGAATTCTGCGATCCTTCAGCCTCTTTGACCATGGTCGCACTCTCACCCCAACGCCGGCTCAGATCCGGCCAGGGGATCGAGTCGATCAGCAGGCGCGTGTAGGGATGCTGCGGCTCCTTAATCACCGTGTCCACATCGCCGGCCTCCATCACATTGCCCCGATAGAGCACGATGATCGACTTGGCGATATGGTACGCCGTTGTCAGGTCGTGGGTGATGTAGATGATTGAAACGCCATGATCGCGTTGGAGCGAACGGAGCGTCTCCAGGATCGTTGCGCGGAGCGAGGCGTCAACCATCGAAACCGGCTCGTCGGCGACGAGGATGCGCGGCTTGAGCAGCAGGGCGCGGGCGACATTGATCCGCTGGCGCTGGCCACCGGAGATCTGGTGCGGGAAGCGACCCAAAATATCTTCCGGGCGCAAACCTACCGCTGTGAGCGCCTCTTCCATCTTGTCGCGCGCTTCGGCCTTCGATTTGGCCAGTTTGAAGCGCTCGATCGGTACGGCAAGCAGATGATCAACCGTGTAGAACGGATTGAACACCGCAAAGGGATCCTGAAAGACCGCCTGCACTTCACGCCGAAAGGTCAGCTTCGCCTCACCCTGGAGCTTGCTGATATCCTCGCCTTTGTAACGGATCTGACCCTCGGTCGTCGTAATGAAGCCGAGCAGCAGCATCGCCAGGGTCGTCTTGCCGCTTCCGCTTTCGCCGGCGACAGTCATAATTGTCGGCTCATCTTCGTTGAGGGTGAGCGAAACATTATTCAGGGCGGTATTCGAAGTCTTCTGCAGGAAGCCCCGCGAGTAGACCTTGGTAACATTCTCAAGCTCAAGCAATGGCGCCATGTTCAGTCCTCTGTCGGCAGTCTGTCAGTCTGAGCGTTCACAGTCTCGACTTCAAAGTATCGGTTAGCGGTTAGCGGCGATCAAACCGCTTCCATCCGCATCGGCGCGTCCATGGTCGTGCCTTCACTCGTGAAGAGGTGACATGCAACCTGACGCCCACTGGGCAGTTCAGTAACGCCGGGAACCTTGGTTTTGCACTGATCCATGGCGTGTTCACAACGCGGGTGAAAGGCACAACCCGTCGGCAAGCGCAGCAGCGAAGGCGCAAGGCCAGGAATGCCCTGGAACACACCCTTATTTTCAAGGCTGGGCAAGCTGCGGATCAGCGCCTGAGCGTAGGGATGCTTCGGGTTAGTGAACATGTCGCGCACGGTGCTTACTTCCACTAACCGACCGGCGTACATCACCGCGACCTTATCGACAAACTGCGCCATCAGGCCCATGTCGTGGCCGATCAGAATAATCGCTGAGCCGAGCTGATCCTGCACATGGTCGAGCGTTTCCATGACCTGACGTTGGGTTACCACATCAAGCGCACTCGTCGGCTCATCAGCGATGATCACCTGTGGGCGCAGCAGAATGCTGATCGCGATACAGACGCGCTGCTTCATGCCGCCCGAAAGCTCGTGAGCATACATCTTGAAGACGCTCCGCTTGAGATCGACCGACTCGAGGGCGAACATACAGCGCTCTTCCGAGGTAGACCGCGATTCTTTAGGATTATGGGCGCGGATCGCGTCGATCATCTGGGCACCGATGCGCGTTACCGGGTTGAGCGAGTTCATCGCGCCTTGCGGAATGTACGCGATCCGGCTCAGACGCGCTTTACGCATCTCATCGTTGGAGAGCGCTGTGAGGTCGACATCGCCGACGATCACCCGGCCGCCTTCGATCCGCCCCGGCGGCTTGATCATGCGCATCATCGCCAGCGCCATTGTGCTCTTACCCGAACCCGACTCGCCCACCAGGCCGAGCTTTTCACCCGGATAGAGCGCCAGGTTCACCCCGTCGAGGGCGCGCGCGCGCCCAGAGTCGGTGTAGTAGGTAACTTCGAGGTTTTCCACCTGGAGAACGGGTTTCATGCTGTATCTTTATCTTTCATATGGACGAAGGTCGAAGGACGAATAGGAGACGTTCGGCTTCGGTGTTTGGCTTCGGTGGTTCGTCGTTATTCTGAGCGCCGCACTCGCGGATTGGCGAGTTCGTCAAGACCCATGTTGATCAGCGCCAGCGAGCCCAGGATGAGCACCATCGCAAAGGCCGGCGCAAGCGGCCACCACCACCAACCATTAAAGAAGGCGCCCTGCGATTGGGCCGACCAGATGATATTGCCGAGCAATGGCTCACGCAATGGCCCGAGGCCAAGCACCGCCAAGTAGAACGACGCAAAGACTGCCGCAAAGACCTGGCCCACAAACGCTGCCGCGATAAAAGGCAGCAGATTGGGCAAAATCTCTTTGAAGATAATCCCCAAGTCGCCCATGCCCGAGAGCTTTGCTACCGAGACAAACTGGCGTTCCTTCATCGAAAGCACCTGTGAGCGGATCACCAGGGTTGGCCCCATCCAGGCCAACAGCACCACGATGAAGGCCATGGTATAGATTGTCACGGCGCGTTTATCGAGCGAACCGGCGATCACAACCTGGATCAGCAGTACGGGGATGGGCGTAAGGATCTGGCAAACGCCCTTGATCCCGCCATCGATCCAACCGCCGAAATAGGCCGAGATAAAACCAAGTACCACACCAAGGAATGTACCGATTGCCCCGGCCAGTACGCCAATGAGCGCTGTCTGCCACATGCCAACGACCATCGCAGCGAGCAAGTTACGCCCGAAAAAATCGGTGCCGAAAGGAAATTCGAGGCTCGGTGGACGCCGGGTAGGTGCGGAGAGCGGGTAGGCATCTTGCGGGTCGATAAACAACAGGCCAAAGGTGGTAAAAAGCACTAGGCCAAGCAGCATCGCCAGACCAATGCCCAGACTCATATTTCGGCGCAGATAGCGTAGGATCAGCGTAACGCGGCTCATCGGGCGAGCCCGGGCTGGAGATGGAAGGGTTACAACAGCCATAAACTACTCCAGGCGAATGCGCGGATCCAGCAGCGGATAAATCAATTCAACCAGAACCATGAGCACGGCGACAGTAATCGTGATAAAAAGCACAATACCGTAGATCACGATAAAGTCGTTCGAGCGGATCGCATTTGTGAGCACTGTGCCAACACCCGGTAAGGCGAAGAGTTGCTCAACCACCAGCCCGGAGGTAATCATCGTGCCGAGGGCGAGGATGAGCCCGGTTACCTGGGGTAGCAGCGCGTTGCGCAGGTAGTAGTCGCGGAAGATCGCAAACCCGCCCAGACCTTTATGCTCGGCAAAAGTGACATAATCTTCGCCCTGGATCGTCACGCCCATGCCGCGCATCGAAAGCACCCAGGCGCCGACTGACCCAAGGATCAGCGCCAGCGCGGGCAAGATCTGATGCCGAGCGGCATCGAGGACGAATGGTAGCGACATACTCGGTACGGTGCCGATCGAATACGAGCCGCCCAACGGCAACCAACCCAGGCGAAAGGCAACGAAGAAGAGCAACAGCACGCCCATCAGCACGGGCGGTACGCCCATCAGCAACACAAATGGCGTTGCCACCGAACGCAGCCAACCGGGAGCTTTGGGCCATGCAGCTACCGCGCCAAGCAAGTTCCCGATGATAAAGGCCAAGATTGTTGTCGAGAGCAGCAACCCGATCGTCCAGGGCAGCGCTTCCATGATCAGATCCCAGGTTGTTTTCGGGAACCGATTGAGCGAGACCCCTAGATCGAGGCGCACGACATTGCTCATGTAGTCAAAATACTGTTCGTGGAGCGGCTTGTCGATGCCGAAACGTGCGCTATAAGAGGCAATAATCACCTCAAGGTTTTCGGCCGAGAAACCGCCCATCCGGGTCAGTTCGGCGAAACGCTCGCGAATCGGGTTGCGTGGCGACATGCGTGGAATGAAGAACACGATCGTCGAGGCCGACCAGATCACAAGGAGCAGAAAGCCCAGGCGCTTGAGGATAAAGATTAGGCGCATAGTTGTGTACCCGTTGGAGGTTGGGGCGGACAGTTGTGCCGTAGCACAACCATCCGCCGGATTACTTGGCTTTACTCCGTTGCTTCCAGTTGGGTTACCACCAACAAGCCCGTATGCGCCCAGAAGGCGCCGTTCGTGCCCATGGCGAGGTTATCGGCGGTGGGCCAGTTGGTCCAGTAGGTCTGGTTATAGGGGATGCGATGCAGCCACTGGATCACTGGGATGTCGATCTGATCGCGCCAGTAGATCTCCAGCGCCTGGGCGGCCAGGGCCTGGAACTCAGGATCGTCGCCCGAAAGCGGCGCCATCTGGTCGAGGATCGCATCGTACTCGGGGTTGCTATAGCGCGAGAAGCGATTGCTGCCGGCCGTGCTGCCAAGCGCAGCGCTAAAGCGGCCATGGTACAGCTCGAATGCGGCGTAAGGGTCCTTCAGGCTGGCGCCGTGGCCGAACATGTACAGGCCCTGCGCGCCGTCAGCCATCTGCTGGAAGGAGTCGGTACCGAAGTTGATGCTGGCGTCGAAGCCGGTGTTGCGCAGCATCTCGACCAGAACCGGCACGATGTCGCTGTGGATGCCTTCGAAGCCGTGGATAACCGCGTTGATCGTCTCGCCGTCCTTCGCCCACAGCCCATCGCCGTTCTTGGTGAACCCTGCTTCAGTCATCAGGGCTTCGGCCTCAGCCGGATCGTGGCGGTACGGATCGTACTCCTCGATCAGCGCCTGTACCGCCGGCGAATCAGCGAACGACTGCAGACCGGGGTAGAGCGGGAAGGGGAAGATGGTCGTAATCTCGGCGCCTTCGTAAATGATCTCGTTGATCAACTCACGATCAACCGAAAGGCTCACCGCCCGACGCACGCGCGCATCGCTCCATGGCTCAATCTGCGTATTCACCCACAACGAGTTCGGCCACCAGTCCAGATACCCGTAGGGCGCGTTGTTGCCCGAGTGGGTCGTCACATTCGGGTTCTGCGCCAGAATGTTGCCGATCACCGCGCTGCGCATGTCGAGCGTCGAGTCATACTCGTTGTTGACCACTCGCTGGGCCACGACGTCCATGTTCTGGCCGACCTGCCCGCCGATGTTTACCATCACGATGCGCTTCACATCGGGAACCGGCGAAACGCCCGCCTCAGCGGCCCACCAATCTTCGCGCAAGTCGAAGATCTTCTGGTTCGCGTCCCAGGCTACCAGGCGATACGGCCCGGAGTGCGGAATATCAATCCCGCCGGCATACGCATTCACATCATCCACGGCGCTCAGCGCATGCGCCGGAACGATCGGAATACCGGTGTCGAATTTCAGCGTCAGCACTTCAAACTTGAAGCGCGGCGCCGGAATCTTGAAGGTCACATTGACGGTCAGATCATCGACTGCCTCAATCGACTCGACAAACTGCTGGAACGAGGTGTGGTAGGGCAGGTTTTCGTTGTTCAACTGGCCTTCCAGAGTGAAAACAACGTCTTCAGAAGTAACCTGCACGCCGTCACTCCACTTCGCCGCTGGGTTCAGCTTGATCTCCAACGCAGTGAATTCGGCGTTGGTGTACTCCATGCTCTCGGCGAGCCAGGGAATCTCCTGGTCGGAGAAGATGCCGAAGTACATCAGCGGCTCCCACATAAAGGCATTGCCTTCCTGATGGGTGTAGCCGGGTACGGCCCAGGGGTTTGTTACGCCGATTGGCGAGGTGATGCTCCAGGCCAGGTTGAGCGTGCGATTACGTGGAACGTCTGAGAGGGGCCCGGTGGAAATAACTTCAGCTTCGGTACCGGCAACTGGTTCGGCGGGCGCTGGCGCTTCGGTGGGCGCATCTTCGGCCGGAGCGGCCGGAGCGGCTGTCGGAGCAGCGGCAGGTGGGGCGCCGGCACATGCGGCGAGGGCGATCGTCGCCGCGAGAAAAGCGGCAAACAGCTTCAGACGGTTCATGAACCATGTCTCCTTCGACAAGGGAAGTCAAAACTCTTCGGCATCGTTGCGGCTGAGAGATCTGATCTATTTTGCGGTGTTCACCTCCTTCTTGCGCTTCTTCGCGCCCGCTGGTTGTCATTTCAGGGGTGGGATGCTATAATTCTATGCGACGATTTACTTTGTGTCAATATGATCTAAAAACTCATCCTATCTGTTGTGAGGGTCGCCTAACGATGCTTCCGCAGGATGGGTGAAGGTCGCTGGAATGGCTCCAGCGGGCTTACCTGTCCATACCCAGTGATCGCTCATGCACCGTCAATGTCGACGACGCGCCGGCGGCTTGGTTCTTGCGCTAACCCTCGGGTTAGCTGCATGTTCAAGCGCTGCGCCCACCACCGCCCCTTCAAGCGCGCCAACTGAGGCTGCGGCTGAAGCCCCATCCACCCGTGCGCAACAGCCCATTGCGAATGGTCCAAGCATCCTCCACGATGCGATCGAATTGCGCCAAGTTGCGGCAATCGATAGCGGGGCCATTCGCCTGCGGCACAACCCCCAAGACGGTCAACTGTACCTGCTTAACCCGGTCAGCGGGTTGTTTCGGCTCGACCCGGCAGGCAATGGGCCGCCCGCACTTGTCGCAGCGCCGGCAAGTATTGCCAATGGCGCTACCCCCGCCGGTATGGCCTTCGCCGCCGACGGCACGCTCTACCTCGTAGCTAACCAGCGCAGCGGGAAAGAAACCCAGGCCCTGATCCGGCGCGGCACGCCCAACGGGAACAGTTTCACCTGGACGACCCTGGCCACCACTGCGCCGTATCCGGCGAGCGGCAACCAGTTCGATCATCTGTTTAATGGAATTGTGGTCAGCCCTGACGGCACGGAGATTTATGTCAATAGCGGTTCGCGCACCGACCATGGCGAGGTGCAGACCAATGGCGGCGCCTTTGCCGGCGCCCGTGAGGAACCGCTGACCGCAACGGTGTTTGTGCTGCCCGCCGATGCGACCGATCTCGCATTGCCCAATGATCGCGCCGCGTTGGAGGCTGCCGGCTATATCTATGCCGCCGGCCTGCGCAATGCCTACGATCTGGCCTTTGCGCCCAACGGCGATCTCTTCGCGGTGGACAACGGCCCCGACGCCGATTACCCCGATGAACTGAATTGGCTGCGCCCCGGCGCGCATTATGGCTTTCCCTGGCGTTTTAGCAACTCCGATAACCCAGTGCGCCAGCCCGACTACTCCAGCGCCGCCGACCCGCTGCTCCACCCAGATTTTATGGCGGTCAATACCGGCCTCTATCAGGCCGATCCGAACTTCCCGCCGCCGCCCGGCCCCTTTACCGACCCAGTACTGAGCCGCGGCCCCGCGGCCGTGATCTACCGCGCCGCCGACGGTAGCGAGCAAGATGGAGCCGCGACCGCAGGACTAGCAACCTTCACGCCCCATCGTTCGCCATTGGGCCTGGTTTTTGCTGCCGATCCAGCCATGCCCGCCGAGCTGCGCAGCAATGACGAAACTCTGAGCGCTTTTGTGCTCAGTTGGGGCGCTGCGGGCGGCACGCTGAGCGACAAAGGCCAGGATCTGCTGCACATCCAGCTACGGAAGAACGCCGACGCCTACGAAGCCGTGGTGCAACAACTCGCCTACGACTTCGCCAATCCAATCGATGCCGCTTTGATCGGCGATCGGCTTTATGTGCTGGAATTCGGCGCCGGCGCGGCGATCTGGGAGCTACGCTTTAGATAAGCTGGAGCTGTTGATGACTCACGAGCTTGAACCTGTCGCGACGACTGAACAGCCCCTTGGCCGGCGGGTCTATCGCCATGTCTACAGCGATTTGCATCAGCGCGTGCGGCGCGGCGACTGGCTACCCGGCGAACGCTTGCCAAGCATCAATCAACTGGCCCGGGATCTCGATGTAGGCACCAGTTCCGTTCGTGAAGTTTTGCGTTCGCTTCAATCGATCGGTATGGTGCGGATCGAACATGGTCGCGGTGTTTTTGTCACCGATGCGCCGCCCGCCCCTGATCTTTCCGAACACTTTCAGGATGTCAATATCGGCCTGATCTTTGCTCTCGCCGAAACCCGGCGGATTGTCGAGCCGGAACTGGCCGCCCTGGCAGCCGAACGGGCAACGGATGAGGAACTAGCGGTTATCGAACAACTGGCCCGCGAGATGGAGCTTACCGTTCTCGAACAGCGCGATTTTGTTGATCCCGATGTGTTCTTTCATCGCAAGATTGCCGAGGTCGCCCGCAATCCCATCCTGTTTCGCATGATGGAGAATGTGAATGATCTGTTCTTAGAAAGCCGTAAACTTACTTCGCTGGAACCCGGCATGACGTCGCGCGCCGTGCGCTACCATCTACTCATTGCCGATGCCCTGCGCGCCCGCGACATTGTGCAGACGCGCTTGCTGATGCAGGCGCACATGAACGATATGCTCAATAGCGTACTTGCCGTCGCTCCGGCGCCGCCGCATGGGTGACAGGATGACAGTCTGACAGTTCGCAGTTCGCAGTTCGCAGTTCTTCAGACGACCGACGACCGACGACCGACGACCGACGACCGACGACCGACGACCGACGACCGACGACCGAC
>JBBRUG010000229.1:0-9805 GCA_038247995.1 Chloroflexales bacterium
ACGCCATACGGCGTCAGCCCCATCCAAACATAGCTCGCATCGCATCGGTTGGTAAGGTACGACCGCACGGACCGGTGGCACCGGGCAAAAAAAGAGCGGGCAGGCCAGGGGCGCTGCACCGACACGGGAGCCACCTTGTGGGTTGGACCGCCTGCCGAAACAGGGCGTCCTCCGCACGACGTCCGGGAGTATAGCAAACATGATCTGTGCTGTCAAATTGGGCATATGATCCATAGGAGAGCCTACAGATTTTAGGCAAGATCGCTATTGGCGGTACAGAGCGCTTTTGTTACTATGCCCATATAACCAATCGTAAATGAAATATGAAAAGCCGCGTGCGCTTATTTCAAGAGGGGGTGAGTAGAGGGTACGCTTTCTGCCTCTGCATCGTTGCATGTAGGTAGCTTTGTGTATCACGACCTAATGCTGATCCTAGTCTGAGGATAGTGCAGTTTATTCAAAACACTGCAACTCTCAACGTGTCGTCACAATAATGTAGCTGGTATAGGCCACTCCATTCACAGCTGAACGCTGTGTGATCGAATTCTCCTCTCACGATCACGTGTCTTCTCGAAAAATGTATAACTTGCAGCAGCGCTACATAGCGCATTTGCTGCGCCAGCGATGAGGCTGAACAAGCGAAGGGGCATTGGGGTGCTACACAAGCAATTCACCCATAGCTGTCGGTCTCTTTCATTGTGCGCTGCACACCACTCGGGTGGTTAGCCCATTGAATGCTTGAGGTGCTGATAGCGCGTAGATTCGGCATGTGTGGGCCTACGGTTCGATGCTGTAAACACTCTCAGTGATCGCTGTTTATTAAGGAGTTATGACGATGCGACTGACATGGCGCAACGTGGGAATCGCCCTGGTTGGTGGCCTTGGGCTCTGGCTTGCCACAAGTGGTACAGCCTTCGCTCAGGATGCCGGCCCTACGCTTGAAGATATCGCCGTCGGTATTGATACGATGTTCTTGCTGATCTGCGCCGCTCTAGTCTTCTTCATGCAAGCCGGTTTCGCGATGCTTACCGCCGGCTTGACGCGCTCGAAGAATACGGCGAACATCCTCTTCAAGAACCTGATGGACTTCGTGATGTGTTCGCTCGCCTTCTGGGCGATTGGTTGGGGTATCGCCTACGGCGACTCAGCCGGCGGTTTCATCGGCACCAGCCAGTTCTTCCTGAGGGATGCCGGAGGTGATGGCGTACCTATCTACGCAAGCTGGTTCTTCCAGGTTGTCTTCGCCGGCACTGCCGCCACGATTGTGGCCGGCGCGATGGCCGAGCGCACCAAGTTCACTGCATATCTGGTCTATAGCTTCCTGATTTCGCTGTTCATCTACCCCGTAGTTGTCCACTGGGTTTGGAGCGGCGCCGGCTGGCTCAACACCTACAGCGGCAGCACGGATGGAAACTGGGGTTTCACCGACTTTGCCGGTAGCACTGTGGTACACAGCGTTGGTGGTTGGGCCGCGCTGATGGGCGCAATCATCCTTGGCCCGCGCCTCGGCAAGTACGGCCCCGACGGCAAGCCGCGCACGATCGCCGGCCACAATATGTCGCTGGCCGCCCTTGGTACCTTCATTCTCTGGCTCGGTTGGTTCGGCTTCAACCCCGGCAGCCAGCTCGCAATCGCCTCGCAGGGCAATGCCGATGCCGTGGCACTGGTTGCAGTGAACACAAACCTTGCTGCCGCTGCCGGTGGCTTTACCGCAATGTTGGTGGCTTGGCTACGCTTTGGCAAGCCCGACCTCAGCATGGCCCTGAACGGCGTCCTTGGCGGCCTCGTTGCCATCACCGCCGGCTGCGCCTATGTTGATCCAATTGCTGCGATTATTATCGGTCTGATCGCCGGCCCCCTGGTTATCTTCTCGGTAGGTTGGATGGATCGCCTGAAGATCGACGATCCGGTTGGCGCGGTGCCGGTACACCTGGTGAATGGTGTTTGGGGCACGCTTGCCGTGGGCCTCTTCGCTACGGTTGCAGGCAACACAGGCACCACGGGCCTCTTCGCCGGTGGTGGCTTCACGCTGCTCATTGCTCAGGTAGTCGGTATCGTCTCCATCGGTCTATGGACGGCGGTTCTCGCTGGTGCAATGTTCTTCGCCATCAAGGCGACGATCGGCCTGCGTGTGAGCAAGGAAGAGGAAGAGGCCGGTCTCGACATCGGCGAGCACGGCGCTGTGGCCTACCCCGACCTGACCCCCGCGCCGGTGGCTTCGCCTGCCGGTGACTAAGGTGCGTCCAACTAGGCCGGGCGTCGCCCCTCGTCTGTGTTGACGCTCGATTACGCCTTAAACTTCAGAAGACCGTCTGCGACCACGTTCGTCGCAGACGGTTTTTTGATCACGCCTTGCGGTGGGATGCGGGGGTGGTTTGGCGTGGCTTTGCAACCATAAACCACCCCAGACCCCAGATCTATGCTACAATCGGGCGTTTGGTATGCGGTTTATGCCGCCGTGGCCCAGGCGCGGCGCTGCTGACTGATAATGGTTTCACGACGTTTGCTGATCGGCGCGACGATCCTCTCGCTCCTGGTCGGTGTGCTAGGAATTGCGCTCTTTGCGCAACAACGCACGGCGCAGTGCATGGGTCTGCCGCTGCTAAGCGGCGACCTATTACCCAATGCCGCGCTTGTGCCCAGCGATGACGCGCCCGGCATGCCCGCCGGCTGGCAGCGCGGCACAAACGGCGTTGAACTGCGCGGGCCGGCGATCGATGGCGAGGGCTTTGATGTAGACGGCGACGGTCGGGCGCTCCAACTGCTTGGCGTGGCTAACTATGTCGAAACGCCGCCAATCGACGTGCGCCCCGGCACTACCTACTGCTTCACCGGACTAACGCTCACCGATTCGCCGCTACGCTCGCCAACCCGCAGCCGTCTAGTGTTTAACTGGCAATCGACCTATGCCCCTGAGCTTGTCACAGCGACAACCCTCTGGCAGCCGGTACAGCTCTGGACACCTGAAGCCCCACCGCGCGATTGGTCGCCCTTGCGGGCTGCGGCAACGGCGCCTGAAGGTGCAACCAGGCTGACAATTCGCATCGAGCCGGCCTCCGACGATCGGATCTACCTCGATGCGATGCAGGTGCGCCAAGGCGGCGCGGCGCTCGAACAGGCAAGCAGCGCGCCAACCAATCCACTGCCGCTCACGCTTGGGCCGTGGCCGGATCGCCGCAACGTCGCCGTGAGCTTCACCTTCGATTGGGAAACCGCAATGGGCGGCCTGGTACATTCGCGCTCCGCCGACGATCCGCGCGCCGATGAGGATTATCTGCTGCGCGCTCGCCGGATGCGCGCAGGCGTGGCGACCACAATCGCCCTCTTTGCGCCCTACAATGTGCAAGCAACGTACTTTGCCACAGGATACAATTTTCTGGCAGGCAATCTGGAGCGGCGGCAGTTCCTCGGCGACCCGACCTTTACCTGGGCCACTGCCGCGAATGGCTGGCGCACCGACCGCTGGGCTGGCACGCCCTGGTTCGCTGATGATCCCTTCGGCACGCTTCAGAGCCACCCGGAATGGTATTTTGCCGACGTGATCGGCCCGTTACGCGCTAACGGCCATACCATCCAGAGCCACACCTTCAGCCATTTCTTCGGCGGGTATGTCGATGCCGCCGTCTGGCAGGCTGATCTCGACGCCTGGAATGGAGTTGCCGCCGCGCAGGGAATTGCTGCCGCTACGGCGATTGCTTTCCCCTGGAGCAGCAGCAGCGGCATGAGCGATACAAACTGGGACACACTCGAAGCCGCCGGCATTACGGCGATCACGCGCCTGAGCGACCAGGGTCAGTACAATCTGTTCCCCAGCGACGCCGACGGCCTGGTGATCGCGCCGCATTGCCGCTGGTTTCCCGGCCGTGAGGGGCGCATACTGGCTTGCCCCGACTTCTACCTGACCGAACGCAGCGCCGATCGCGCGCTCCAGCAGATCGACCGAGCCGTTGCGCAAGAAGGCATGATTGACCTCTGGGCGCACACTGAGGAGGTAATCACGCCCGAACAGATCGCCGCCTGGGCAGGAGTCGTGCGTTATGCCGCTGAAAACCCGGCCATCTGGGTGGCACCGTTCGAAACGGTGGCCGACTGGCAACGCGCGCTGGCTCAGGTCGAAATCCAGGCCACCGGCGGCGGCGCCGACAACGGCCAGAGCTTCAGCATCACCAATGCGGGCGTTCAAGATCTGCTCGGCCTGACCCTGCGGATCCCGGCCGGGACTAACCGGGTGGCAGTAAATGGCGATCTGCTGGATAATGCAACCTGGAGCGCCGGCGATTTTGTGATCGACCTGGCGGCTGGACGTATGCTTGAGGTAACGTTATGGCCGGCACCGTAGAGCGCCGCGCCCCCGCGCGCTGGCAAACGATCGCGGGCGCCCTGGCGGCCCAGCGTGGCATCTTGCGCCTCTATCAGTGGCTCTGGATGTTGCTCTGTGTGGTTGGAGCGCTGGCTGTCGCTGCGCCGCGGGTGCTCTCGCAACCGCTGATTTACTACGCCGCCGCCGAGACACGCTTTGCGCTCGAACGCTACGGCGCAATCTATAATCCGGTTGCACCCGGTGTTACCGGGATCGACATTGCAATCAGCGACGCCAATGAGGCGCTGCGCCAGCGCTCGTTCGCCCGGCGCGAACTGCGCTTCGGCGCGCCCGATTTCCGAGTTGATTTTCTGCCCGGCGAACCTGGGATAATTACCGTACGGGGCGTGGCGCCCACGGCGGCGGAAGCCCAGACGCTCGCCAATGCCGGCGCCGAGGAGCTTGCCCGCCAGGTGCGCGCTGCCGGCGGCCGTGAGATCCTGCGCAACATGATGGGCTGGGAACTCTGGTTAGCCCTGGAGCCTACCGGCGCCTCCGCGCCCGACCCATGGAGTGTCCTGCTGCGTGATCTGATTCGCACCCAGGCTTTCCCGATGTCACGCGACCTGGAGCCGTTCTCGACCCCGCGTGATCTCGCCACGCTGCCCATCGAAGAACAGAGCGATGTCGCTCGCGCCCTGGAGGCGCGCTCCGATCTGTGGCGTTTTGCAATTAATACGCGTAATGCCACCCTCGACGCACTCTGCGGCAGCGCCGGCCTGACCGACACCGCAGCGCGTGAGGCCGCCCTCGAACAGTGCGCCGCCGCCGAACCAGCCGCCGCCGCCGAACGAAGCGAGCGCGATCGTGACATTAGCCGCCTGCGCGCCGTCGATGCCGCCCTGATCTATCTGCTGCGCACCACCGGCGTCGCCTTCAACCCCGACGAACTGAGCGCCGCCCATCGCGTGGCCGCAGCGTTACCGAGCGCCGCCGAACCGCGCTACATCCCGCATCTGATCGCGCTCGCCGCCTTGCTCGGCATCGGCTTCGGCGCCACCGGTGTCGCTGTCGATCGCAGTGCGGGCTTGCTGCTCAAGAGCCAGGAGATCTGGAGTTACCGCGAACTGATCCGCAACCTGGTGCTGCGCGATCTCCGCACACGCTACAAAGGCAGTGCGCTCGGCTATCTCTGGACTCAACTCGCCCCACTGGGCATGATGTTGGTCTACGTTCTGGTGTTTGGCTTCCTGTTACCCAGCGGATTAGCCCAATTTCCGGTCTTTATCATCACCGGCCTGCTGGCCTGGAACTTCACCGCCGAGGCGGTTGTCGGCGGAACGCGCAGTGTGATCGACAGCGCCCCGCTGGTGAAGAAGGTCTACTTCCCACGTGAAGTGCTGCCACTCACCAGTGTGCTCTCCAGTTTGCTCAATTTCTTGCTCTCGCTACCGATGATGCTCGCAGTGATGGCACTGGTGCAACTCATCGATCTGGGCCGGCTTAATTTTAGCTGGACGTTCGCATACATACCGGTGCTGCTGATCATTCAGACGGTCTTTCTGGCCGGGTTGGCCCTATTATTGGGCGCCGTCGCCGTCTTCTTCCGCGATATTGTGCACCTGGTTGGGATCGCCGTCAGCATCTGGTTCTTCCTGACCCCGGTGATCTACCCGCTCAGCACGCTGGGCGACGGCCTGGCGGTGCGCATGGTACGCTGGCTCAACCCGATGGCCTCGCTGGTTGAGTTTTATCGCGAGATCCTCTACGGTAGCCCGGTGCCGATCGGCCAGATTCCGACGCCGGGCCTGCCCGCACTCTCCAGCGTGCTGCGCGTCGGGGTTACGGCGCTGGTTGTTTTCGTGGTAGGATATTGGGTCTTTCAGCGCGTCAGTAAGCGCTTTGGTGAGGAATTGTAAACTGTGACTACGGTGATCGAGTTCAACAGCGTATCGAAGCGTTTTGTGCTACAACGCGGCGCACGTTCGATCCAGGATCGCTTCACCGGCATGTTCCGCCCGCGGCCCGCGCCGGAAACCTTCTGGGCGCTGCGCGATGTGAACTTCCAGATCGAGCGCGGCCAGAGCCTGGGCCTGGTTGGGCATAACGGCGCCGGGAAGAGCACCATCCTCAAGCTGATCGCGCGCATTCTGGAGCCGACGAGCGGCACCGTCCACACGCGCGGCCGGATCGCGGCCCTGCTCGAACTCGGCTCCGGCTTTCACCCCGAACTGAGCGGACGCGAGAATGTCTTTCTGTATGGCTCGCTGATGGGCGTCGGGCGGCAGGAGATGGAAGCCAAATTACCCGAAATTATCGCCTTCGCCGATATTGGCCCCTTCTTTGAGAGCGAGATCAAGCACTATTCGTCGGGCATGTACACGCGCCTGGCCTTTGCCGTGGCCACCGCCGTCGACCCCGACATCCTGATCACCGACGAGGTGCTGGCCGTAGGCGATGAAGCCTTCCAACGCAAATGTATGGAGCGGATCTACAACTTCCGCAAGGCCGGCAAAACGATTATCTTCGTGTCGCACGCCCTGGAGATCGTGCGTACGCTCTGCGATGTGGCAGTCTGGCTCGATCATGGCGTCGTGAAGGCCCAAGGCGCGTCGGGCAAGGTGATCGATGCGTACTTGCGCGACGTGAACCGCCAAGAGCAAGAGCGAATTGAGACGGCGCGCTCGGCGGAAGAGGCTGTGGACGTCGAAGCGATTAACGTTGACCGGCGCGGCTCACGCGAACTGGAGATCGCCGGTGTGGATCTGCTGGACGGCTCAGGGACGCAGCGCGGGGTCTTTTTTACCGGGGCACCGCTGACCGTTCGCATCCATTACATTGCCCACAAAACCATCTACGAACCCGTCTTCGGGATCGGCATTCATCACGAGAGCGGCTTTTGGGTGAGCGGGCCGAATACCGGCTTCGACCAGTTCCAGATTCCGCTTGTCGAGGGAAGCGGGTATGTCGATTACCATATCGCCGCCTTGCCCCTGCTGAGCGGGCGTTATCTGGTCAGTACAGCCGTGGTGGATGCCACGCAACTCCACGTCTACGACACCCACGACCGTACCTACGCGCTTACCGTGCAAAATACCACCGGGCGCGATCGCTATGGCGTGGTAGCGCTGCCGGGGCAGTGGGAGTGGCGAGGGTAAGCGCATCACGCAACAATAATGACTATCAGCAACCTCTTTGACGAACACTACTACGCGACCGGCTGCGGTATGCCCTACCGACGTGACGCTGCGTGGTTGACCTTCTTCGACGGCGTTGCTGCGCAAATCCATGCCGGGATCGCCCCGCAGACGGTACTCGATGCGGGCTGCGCGATTGGCCTGCTCGTTGAACAGTTGCGGGCGCGTAACATTGATGCTGAAGGCGTCGATATCTCCGCGTACGCAATCGCCCAGGCCGATAGCACGGTGCAGCCGTATGTGCGCGTCGGCTCGGTGGCCGAATCGTTTGGGCGGCGCTACGATCTGATTGTCTGCATTGAAGTGCTCGAACATATGCCTGCTGCCGAAGCCGAAGCCGCAGTAGCTAATTTTTGCGCCCATACCGACGATGTGCTCTTCTCATCGTCGCCGCTCGACTATAAAGAAGCGACCCACTTTACCGTGCGGCCCGTCGAGCACTGGGCCGAGCTTTTCGCCCGCGAAGGTTTTTACCGCGATATCGACTTCGATGCGCGCTTCCTCACGCCCTGGGCGGTACGCTTTCGCCGCCGCAGCGAACCAATGCCGCGCCTGGTGCGCGATTACGAGCGACGCCAGTGGGAACTGACCCGCGAGAATAGCGATCTACGCCAACTAGCCCTGGAACAGCGTGGCCAGCTTGCCGCTGCGGCGCAGGCGCGCCAGGACATACAGGCGCAAAGCGCCTCTCTGGCGCAGCTAGAAGCGCAGATCCAGGCTGCTGCTATCCAGAGCGCCTATCTGGCGCAACTGGAAGCGCAGATCCAGATCAAGAATACGCAGATCGCCCGCTTGGAAGATCTTGTCCATCGGATCGAGCATGGTCGCCTGATGCGGATCTTGCGCGCCCTGCAACGGAGATAAGGCTTTCTGATGCGCTTGCTCATCCTCAGTCACGATGTGATCGGCACGCGCATGGCCGGCCCCGGCATTCGCTACTGGGAACTGGCCCGCGTCCTCACCGATCCATGCGCCGTCACGCTGGCTGCGCCCACGCCGATCGACCTCACGCCGCACGGCTTCACGACTGCCCACTACACCCCCGGCAATCCCACCAGCCTGGCCACACTCACCGCCGCCGCCGATCTGGTGCTGGCGAACGGCGTGGTGCTGGCGAGTAATCCCGAGTTGGCCGCCGTCAGCGCGCCGCTGCTGATCGACCTCTACGACCCGACCCTGCTGGAGAACCTGGAACTGTTTCGCGCCGCCGCACCCACTGAACGCGCCGCGCGCACTACCGCCGACCACGATCTGCTCCAACGCCAACTAGCCGCCGGCGATGCCTTCATCTGCGCCACCGAGCGCCAGCGCGACCTGTTCATCGGCGCACTGATGGCCGCCGGGCGGATCACACCTGCGCTCGCCGACGCCGACCCGCTGCTGCGCAGCCTGATCGATGTGGTATCCTTTGGGTTGCCGGCCGAGCCGCCACCTGACCCGACCGCACCGGCCCTGCGCGGAGTATTAGCGGGGATTGACGCTGCAAGTGATGTGCTGCTCTGGACCGGTGGGCTGTGGGATTGGATGGACCCGCAGACGCTGATTCGGGCCATGCCGCTGGTGCTTGCCCAGCGCCCGGCAGTTCGATTGGTCTTTCTGGCCGGTCGGCATCCCGGCCCGGCCACGCCGATGCGGGCGCCTGCCGCTGCCCAGGCGCTCGCCGCCGAGTTAAGCCTGCTGGATACTGCGGTATTCTTTTACGCAGAATGGGTACCCTACGCCCGCCGAGGCGATTTTCTGCACGAAGCCGACTTGCTCGTTTCGCTGCATCGGCCCGGCCTGGAGAGCGCCTACGCCGCGATCCGCTCGCGTTTCCTGGATCATCTCTGGGCGGCAAGGGCCAGCGTCGTTAGCGCCGGCGATGCCGCCGCCGAACTGGTTGTACGGCATCAGCTTGGCCGCGTAGCGCCGGCAGACGATCCAGAGGCCACCGCCGCTGCAATCCTGGCCCTGCTCGCCGATCCGACCGAGCGCGCCGCCTGCGCCCAGAACGCCGGCAAACTTGCCGCAAGCTTCACCTGGAACCAGGTTGCCGAGCCGATCCGCGCCTTCTGCCGCAATCCACGCCAGACGAGGCAGGGTTCAGGATTCAGGACTCAGGAATCAGGAGCCGATTCAACTTTAGAAAAAATCCCGGCGCCCCTCTCCCGGTCAGGGAGAGGGGGCGGGCTTGCAGGTGTAGGGTTTTTACAGGATCGCGTCCCAATGCGCTATTCCCCGCATCCCCCCAGCCCCCTGCTCCCTCACGTGGAGCAGGGGGAGCCGCCGCAGATTCGGCGTCCTGATGCTGTCGGAAGCCCCGCTCCCG
>JBBRUG010000230.1:0-9795 GCA_038247995.1 Chloroflexales bacterium
CGGCCGGATCGACGCCCAGGGCAGCATAGCGCTCGCGCGCCAGGTCGTAGGCGTTCTCGATTTGGGTGGGGGTGGGGGCAGGCAGGGTCATGGGTTGCTCCGTAGCTACCCTCACCCCCATGCCCTCGCCCGCACGCGGGAGTGGGGTGCCGCATCAGCGGCGGGGTGAGGGTAGCATCCATCAGCGATCAACATACCGTGCCACTACCGCCTCGTCGATCTCGACGCCGAGGCCGGGGCGGTCGGACACGTCCAGCCAACCGCCGGTTGCAATCAGCGGTGTGATTGTCAGTTCGTGCTGCATCGGGTTGGGCAGCGCTTTGAGTTCGATCAGCAGGCTGTTCGATGCGGCGGCGCTCAGATGGACGCTGGCCGCCAGTACGAGCGCGCTGCTCCAGATGTGGGCGTTGATCGCGCGGCGATGCGCGGCGGCAAGCTCCTGAATCCTCCAAACTAATGGTGGTCGTCTGGCCGGTGCGCAGGCTCTGGGCGAGGGCGTGCGGCTCGTAGCCGAGCGCCTGCATGCTCGGCTCGCCGTTACTTCGGCCCGCATGATGGCGGTGACGTATGGCCCGTCATTGATCACCCGCGAGACGGTGGCGATCGAAACCCCAGTGTGCGCCGCGACATCTTTGCGGCAAGGTGCGTTGGAATGCTATAAGCTACGCGCCGGTAACGGCTACCAGCAACGCATTGCAGCGCGGAAGAGCTCGGCAAGTTGGGTATCGTTTGGGGCACGCGGCGCGTTTACCAACAGGCGTTCCTGCTTGCGGGCGCCGGCTACCAGGGCCGGCAGATCGGCCGCGCTGTAGCCGAGCGCGGCTAGGCCGTTGGGCAACTCCAGGTCACGCATTAGGGTCACAAGTTCGTCGGCGAGCGCGTCAGCGGCCTCACGCGGGGTCATGGCGCGTGTGTCAACGCCGAGCAGTGTAGCGGCGTGGGCATGGCGCTCAGGCCAGGCGGGCGCAGTAAAACGAAAGGCGGCCGGCGCATTCACGATCACGCTGAGGCCGTGGGGGATAATCGGCTCTTCGCCAGGGAAGCCCGGCGGGCGGTACGTTTTCACTAATCCGGCAACGGGGTAGGCCATCGCGTGCGGAATGTGTACACCGGCGTTGCCGAAGCCGATCCCGGCGAAGGTTGCCGCCAGCATCGTATACGTGCGTGCCTCCAGGTCGTTAGGGTTATAAAAGGCCCGCCGCAGATACTGGCCGCCATAGCGAATTGCCTGCTCGCACCAGATGTCGGCGATTGGGTTTGCGCCAATATAGGCCGGTCGCTCGGCGGGGCTCGGCGCCTTGGGGCGGGTGTGGTAGGGCCGACTGATGTATGACTCGAGGGCATGGCAGAGCACATCACAGCCGCTCGCCGCCGTCACAAAGGGTGGCTGAGAAAGGGCATTGAGCGGGTCGATTATCGCTACGCTGGGGCGGATGAAGCGGTGTGAAATGCCGGTCTTGAGCTTAAGATCCAGCAGATCAAGCACGATAACCGGGGTGGCCTCGCTGCCGGTGCCCGCCGTGGTCGGGATCGCAATGAGTGGTTTGAGCGGGCCAGGTACCGACTTACCGGCGCCGATCGGCTGGTTGATGTAGTCGAGTAACGGCGCGGGATAGCTGGTGTAGAGATTGATCGCCTTGGCTGTGTCGATGACGCTACCGCCGCCGAGCGCTACAAACCCGTCGTATTGCCCCGCCTGGCCAATAGCGATCGCCGCCGCAAACGATTGGTCGGTCGGCTCGATATGCACATCGTCGTACACCGTTACGGCGACACCAGCTGCGCGTAACACCGTCTCGACCTTGTCGATCAACCCAAATGGCCGCAGGTGTCGATCCGTAACGAGCAGAACCTGGCGTATCCCTAAGCGTCGAGCTTCATAGCCAAGCTCTTCCGTCGCACCGATGCCAAAGCGAATTGGCACCGTCTCCATCACGATCACCGTCTCCAGCCCCGTTGCTGCTGCTTGCATCAGGTCTCCTTGCCGCCCTAAACGTAGAATGCAGAATGGAGAGCGTAGCCCATCTACGGTTTCTGCGGTATCATCCTACGCGGAGGAGCAGCATTCGACAAGTGGGAACCTATGGAACAGCGGGAGATGCTGGCCTTACTGCGCGACGGTGTACCGGCGAGCAGCGGCGTCTGGGCCGATCTCGGCGCCGGGATCGGCAACTTCACCTGGGCGCTGGCTGAACTGTTGGGGCCACCGGGCACGGTGCATGCGCTCGACCGTGATGCTCGCGCCATCGCCGCTCAGCAGGCGCGGATTCCCCGCGACCCACCTGGCTCAACGATTATTCCGCGGCAGGCCGATGTGCTGCGCCCATTCAATCTGCCACTCCTTGACGGTATTTTGATGGCTAATCTGCTGCACTTTGTCCGTGATCAGGCCGGGTTGCTGCGCCGCCTTACTGCGCATCTGCATTCCAGTGGACGGCTGCTTGTCGTTGAATATGCGATCGTAATGCCGTCCGGCTCCCCCGCTCCGCTTGACGGAGCGGGGGTTTGGGGGTGAGGATGGCGCGGATCAGGTACGTTGCAACAGCTCCCCTGGGGTTACGCAGAGGCGTCGAGTGCGGGCAGAGTAACCGTGAAGGTGCTCCCAATCCCCTCGGTGCTTTCGACAACTACTGTTCCATCGTGGAGGGTCACGATCTCTTTAACGATGTACAGTCCGACACCCATCCCAGAAATGCCTACAGTTGTGGTATTTGCCGCACGATAGAAGCGATCGAACAACTGGGGCAATGCTAGCGCTGGAATCCCGATCCCATGGTCGCGCACAGCGAGCTGAACTGTTGCATCCACCTGCTGCGCCCGGATGATCACTTCACTATCGGCGGGGCTGTACTTGAGCGCATTTTGGATGAGGTTTTGCAAAACCTGCTCTAAGCGGGCCGTATCGCCGTAAACCATCAGCGGTAGATCAGGAATAATATAACGCATCTGATGCTTCCCATCGAGCAGGAGCATCTCGTCGGCTACTTCACGCACCAGCGCTGCCAGGTCGAGCGGCGCGCGCGTTAGTTCAAACTGCCCGCGTTCGATCCGCGCTACATCAAGCAGTTCGGTAATCAGCTCATTCAGGCGAGCGGCCTGGGTTGCGATCGTCTGTGCTGAGCGGCGCTGCCGTTCATCGGATAATGGCTCGCGCTCCATACGGCGTTGCAGCAGTTGGGCCTGCCCCAACAATGCAGTGAGCGGTGTTTTGAGCTCGTGCGAGGCGATTGAGAAAAAGGCGTCTCGTACCTGGATCGCCTCATGGGCTTCCCGGTAAAGCCGCGCATTATCGAGCGCGATGGCTGCGCGTTGCGCTACCTCCTGGGCCAGGGCCAGATCGTGCTTATCATAACGGCGACCCGATTCGGCTGTGACCAGAAAGAGCACGCCGGTAACGTTCCCAGCTACCAGCAGCGGCACAACCAGGTAGGAAGCCGGGTTCAGCACGGCATAAATCTCAAGCAAGCGCGGATCAGTCGTAATGGCCTGTGCTGTACTCGCCGACGACTCCGGCGCGAGAACTGGCGTGCCGGTACGAATGACCTTTGCAACGACGCTATTCGGGTTAGTCAGTTCCAGATGATAGCGTTCACCAAGCTCCTGGAGCAGTGGCTCTTTCGTGGGATCAACATGGGCGATCGCTACCTGGTGAAACTCTCCCGCGGCGGTAATGTCGTAAAGCAGGCTATAGTCGGCGAGGAACGGGATAACCAGCCGGGTGATCCGCGCTAGTTTGACGTCATAATCGAGCGAATCGGTCAGGAGTTGGCTTGTTTCGGCCAGAAAGACGGATCGGCGTTGAATGTCTTCAGCCAAGGCCCGTGCCCGACGTTCTTCGGTGTATAAACGGACATTTTCTTCAACCAGCCGTGCGCGTTCCAGTTCAACCTGCCGCCGCTCGGTGATGTCGGTCAGCGCAGTCAATACGCTGCGGTCGCCATCTACTTCCAGAATGGTTGCGAAGAGCAAGCACGTGCGGATACTGCCATCCTTCATCCGAAAGTCGGCTTCACCTTCGCGCACTGCTTGACCCTGGTGCAGGTTCTGAAGGCCGTCGAAGCGCTGTTGTGGATTAACCCACAGGCCCAACCCAAGTGGGGTGTGACCAATAACTTCATCGCGCGTATAGCCGGTTGCGGTAAGAAACCGTTCGTTGACCTCAATAATGCGCCCGTCTGCCATGCGCGTAATACTGAGAATAATCGGCCCATTATTAAAGGCGGCGGAAAACGTCGCCTCAGAGCGCTGGAGCGCCTCGATGGCGTGTAAGCGTTCGGTAATATCTTCAACAAAAGCGAGGCCGAACTGGCTTGTTCCCGCGCTATCGCTTATGAAACTGCGCGTTACGTGCACCCAGATGACGCGTCCATTCTTGTGGCGATAGCGCTTCACGCTCCATGTCGTTGATTGCTGGCCTTCAATGACCTTATTGGCCAGGCTCTGGTCAGCGGCGCGATCATCGGGATGGGTGAGGTCATCGGGGGTAAACTGGAGCAGTTCGTCCCGACTATAACCGGTGAGTTTACAGAAAGCCGGGTTGACGTCGAGCAGCCGACCGTCCATGGCGGCGATCAGCACGCCAATCGGTGCCTGCGTAAAGATCATGTGCTCAAAATGTTCAAAGTACGGCGCTGGATTGGTCATTTGCGGGGTCTCGAACTGCCTGGCCTTACCATTCATGCCTGGAACATTTTCCGATCGAGCTTTATGCGCCTCTGCCACACCCGGCTGTGCGCCCAAGGATAGCGTGCAGCCTTTTAGCAGCAATCGAAGGCTCCAAGCTAGCAGGTTTTGTACCAACGCTAGCAAGTTTTGTGCCAACGTCTGTTTTGTCTTGCCCAGCTATAGCGCCCACGGCATCCCCTCGCGACCGACCCAGTGACTCTGTACAGCGAGCCACGCCTGCTCTGGGCCGTCGTGGAGCAGCGTGTTGACAACCAATGGGGCGCCGATGATATGGCTCGGATCGCTGTGGAAGCGGTCGGTGGCGGAACTCATCAGCACCAGATCGGCCGACTCGTCGATTGGGTCGAAGCCGGCTCCGGCAGGCCCGGGGGTGTATGGATCGGTGATCACGGTCAGGCCGTCGCCGACGAGGCGAAAGCTGGCATGGGCGTAGAAGGAAACGCTAAGCATTACGGATGCGCTCCTAAAGTGCGCGCAGCGCTCAACAGCCCTCCAACCCGCGCGCTGCGCGAACTGCGATCGGTTGGGGTTTCAGGGCACGGATCCTTGGACAGGTGTCAGCGTGGCCAGGCGACGCCGGTACGCGCTGGGCGTTTCGCCGGTGAAGCGGCGGAACGCCGTACTGAAGGCGCTGATGCTCTCAAAGCCGGTCGCATCGGCAACTTCGCTCACGGGAGGGGCATTCGCTTCCAACATCTCCATGGCGCGAATCATGCGTGCGCGGCTGAGGAAGCCACGCCAACTCAGCCGGGTTTCGGCGGCAAAGCGCCGCAGCAAGGTGCGCTCCGAGACGCCGGCCAGATGGGCCACTTCACCCATATGTAGGGCGGCATCCAGGTTGGCGAGGGCGTACGACACCGCCTGGGCAAGTTCGGGCGAACGTGGGCGCGGGAGCCAGAATTGATCAGGATTCGCGGCCAGTTCGACGCAAATATCGGCCAGTGTAGCAAAGAAGCGCGCAGCCTCCTGTTCTTCTGGGTTGCGATCCATGCCCCAGCGCATGGTGTAGAGGAGCATCGTCGGCGCAGCCGCATCGTACAGTTGCTCTAATTCAGCCGGAGTGGGAAAGACCCGGAAAGACCCGCTCAACGGCAACCCGCTATCCAACAAGTGTGAACTGCATAAGCCTCCCAATCCGCTGCTCCTTGGCCCGATCCTGCCCACGGGCTTATTCTAGAGTTGGGAGGCGCAGCATGGTTGCATGTAAACGCCACGAATCTTCGCTGAGACGCCACACGATCAACGGCCTATGAAGATCGGTCAGGTCTGGGCTGCACGCGCAATCAGTTCGCTAATCGTGTCGGCAGTCACGTCGCGGTAGCTGCGGCCATCGGCGATGTGAACCGATGCGTCGCGGTAGCTCTTGCGGCCGGTATGCACCATCGGCCCCAGGCAGATCCGCACGATCCGGCCCTGGGCCAACGCCTGGTTCCAAGGGCTGCCCCGCATAATCGGCCAGCGTGCCGGAAAGATCCAGTCGCTCAGGTTATGCGTACGGTCGGCCGTGCCATAAAGATGCGTTAGCCGCGTAATCATTTCCAGGCTGCCGTTGGAGTTCATCACGCCGCCCAGCGAGATTACCTGTACCGGGGCCTGTAAGGTTGCCTGCACATAGCCCGCTGTGGCGAGGGCGATCTGCCCACCGCCGCTGTAGCCTAACAATGTGATCGCCGCGCCGCTGCCGGGCACGTAGCCGTGGCGTACCAACCCTTGCAGGATCATTTCGGCCACACTGTAGTTGTAGACATGGCCGTAACGTCGGTCGGCCGAGACGGTGAGGTGGAGCATGTTGCGCAGGTTGATCAGTTGGCCGAAGCGCTTGAGCGGGCCACCTTTCCGCAGGCGCTCCTGATTCACCCAGGCCCAGAACCAACCGAGCCGTCGTTGGCTCGTCATGCTCAAGTTTTGAACCGAGAAACCGAAAACGTCGCTGATCACTACCAGGCCCGGTACGCGGGCGGCGATTTCCGCCAGCAGATCGCTCTCATAGCGGGTCTGGTACTCGCCAGAGATGTCGCCAATTCCCGAAAGGTAAATCAGGAACGGGCCGGGCGTTGGCTTGGCTGGGGCCGGGGTTGGGGCCGGCGGTAGCACCACCTTCGTGCGGCGCGACCAACCCGCCCACCAGGTCAGCACCGAGATCGGGACGGCCACCGCCGCGATGATCAGCACAATCGTTAGCGCCGCGCCGAACCAGAAGAGGGTGGTCATGGAGCAATCTCGTCGCTGGGCGCGTACCCAGGAATGACGCGGGGGAGGTCGCTGCTGCGGGGTGGGCGCTGGCTTTGCACCAGCGTAGCCCACAGCCGTTGCCCTAGCAAGGCTGCCGGATCGCTGAGCAACCAGCCGACAAAAGCGACCAGCAATGCGCCAAACCCGGCAGACAGGGCCGCCTGCCCGAGCGTGAGCCCGAGTGAAGCAAGTACTGTAAAGCCGATCCCAAAGCTCCAGAGCCGTAGGATCACCCGGATCAGCGGGCCAACCAGCGGCAACAGGGTCAAGACGCCGAACAGAAATGGCGCATACGCTGCGCTGATCACATAGAAGAAGTGCGGCAGCGCATTCGTCATGCCGAAAAGGGTTGTGGCGACGAACCACGCTCCCCAGACCCAAAGCGCGGCGCTGAGCAGGAAGAGCAGCGTCGAAGCCAGCAGACTCAGCACGAAAGCCCGCACCGTAATCCGATTGACGAGCAATCCGACCGTGCGCGTGCCCACGCCGTCGGAGAGCCCGGCGAGAAAGATCAGCGCCGTCGCCGCAGCCAGGCCGTAGGGCCTACTAAGAAACTCAATGATGTCGAGCATTGTTCATGCTTTCGTCGGGGCGCTACACCGCACGGGCGGGGTGCCGGCGGCACGGACACTATACTATATCCCGCCGCGTTCTCATTGCATTTGTAGTAGTTCATGCTTCATTCGGGCCGCTGCGGGCTCAATTATTGGTGCGAAGGTGTCTATTTTGAGGGTTGTCCCCGCCATGGGGCTGCGCTACGATGATCATGCACCCTTCAAAACGCATAAGGAGCATAACCCATGATCCGTGGACGACGTGAGGAACGGCGCGAGGAGCGCCGGGATGAACGCGCGACATTTGGCCGTCGCGGCACTGCGACGCGCTACCGGATGCGCCAGCGCCTAGTGGCCATCGGCGACGACTTCTGGATCGAAGATTCTGACGGCAAGCGGGCTTTCAAGGTGGACGGCAAGGCGCTGCGCATTCGCAAAACGCTCAGCTTTCAGGATCTTCAGGGCCAGGAGCTGTGCCGGATCCAGGAACGGATGCTGCGCGTGCGCGACACAATGGAGATCGAAGGCCCCGGCGGCCAGCGCATGGCCGTGGTGCGCAAGGCGCTGATCACGCCGATTCGCGATCGTTGGACGGTGAAAGTCGGCGATGGCCCCGATCTGGAAGTGCGCGGTAACGTGCTTCATCACGAGTACACGATCGGCGCCGATAGCACAAGAGTTGCTGAAGTCTCGAAGAAGTGGTTCCGCGTCCGCGACAACTACGGCGTGGCGATCGAACCCAGCCAGAACGATGTTTTGATCCTGGCCGTCACGGTTGTCATTGACATGATGGCCCACGGTGGCCGGTAACGCTCACCTTAGCAAAGGAACATGCACATGAAAATCGGTCCGATCCAGGTGATCGTATTCGCCTTCGACAGTATCGACAAGTTCAAAGGCCAGATCCAGCACGAACTTGATGAACTACGCGGCCACGGCCTGATTCGCGTGATCGACCTGCTGTTGCTAATGAAAGAGCACGATGGTACGGTACACGGCATTCAGTCGAGCGACGTATTTGATGCTGAAAACATCCAGTTAGGGACGGTGTTGGAACAGATGCTTGCCGAGCGCGGCGCTGATCCCGCGCAGGCCGATCTGAGCATTTTCCTGGACGATCTCGAGGCCAGCGCTGAGGGTTTGGGCGTCGGCCTGGCAGAAATTCAGGCAGTCGCCGCCGAGATTGTGCCGGGCACGGCGGTGGCGCTGTTGCTGGTTGAGCATGCCTGGGCGATTGGCCTGACGAGCGCGATCCGCAGCGCCGATGGGCGCATGGTGGCGCAAGGCTTTCTGACCCAGGATGCCCTGCTGGTGGTTGGCCAGGAATTAAACGCGATTGTTGAGGCGGAAGTGGCCATCGAGCGCGCCGATGCGATCCGTGGGGCGGCGATGCTCGACGCGCTCACTACGGTTGTCGCCGCCGAAGAGGTGCAGCAAGCGGCCCTTGCGCAGGCTGTTGCTACTGTCGTTGGTGTGGAAGCCTTCCGCACAACAGTGGCCGCCGAGGCGGTACGGGCGCTGATCGTCGCCGGTGTGCTTGAGGAGGCGGCTGCTCCGGCAGCGCTAGCCACGCTCGTGCATGCCGAACTGATCACGGATGCAGCCCTGGACGAAGCCGTACACGCCGCCGAGCTTGCAGCGGCGGAACTTGCCCAGGAGTGGTAAGACAAGGTTTCAGGAGGCAGGCGGGAACGCCACCCCTCTGTAAATAGTTTTTGCGCAGCGCCTACTGATTTTCGAGCTCAGTAATCAGCGCTTTCATTTCTGCAATCTCTGCGCGCTGGGTTTCAATAATTGTGTTGGCAAGCGCTTGAACCCGCAGGTCGGTGATGTTTGCGCGCTCGCTGGTAAGCATTGCAATCGAATGATGGGGGATCATGGCCTTCATCCACGCGGCATCATTTACCGTTGCCTGGCTCCGGACGAGCCAGAGGGTGAGGCCGAACACTGCAATGCTGCTGGCAAAAATTGCCAGATTTACCCGCTTCTGCTTATACATGCCTTGCATAAATGCCAGCATAATGATCGCCATCGCTGCGCCCATCATCAACGCCATATAGGCGCGAGTCTCACTAAAAAAGACATGATCCAGTTGGTAGGTATTTGAATACATCAGCCCAAACATCACTAAGGTTGATGTCGTAATCATCGCCGCAAACCTGGCATACGAGTTCATAACTTAGCCTGCTACTTTCTACGTACCCGAAAGTACGCGCTAGAAATTCCTGCTTCATCCCAGCGTGCCATCCGAGGATGGTCTTACCGTCAGTCCACAGGCCGGTTTTACGTCTCGACGTAGCCACAACCGAGACGGCTGGTTCAG
>JBBRUG010000231.1:0-9771 GCA_038247995.1 Chloroflexales bacterium
CCTGACGGAGCCGGGCGCGCACCACATCGCCGAAGAGATGCTGGTAGCGATACCAGCGCCGTTCGGCGCCTAGTAGATAGTCGCAGAGCGGGCCACAGAGCTGATCGAGGATCGCGGTTTGCAGCACAAACGCATGCAGGTGCGCCGGTAAGCGCTCGATGACCTCTTCGGCAAGATAATCGACCCCAAAACGGTTACTGCCGGCGAACGTCTGCACGAAATCGTGCCAATCGTCGTGCTGCTGCATCGCGAGGGCGGCCAGTTGCAAGCCGGCAGCCCAGCCCTCGGTACGAACCTCCAACGTTTTCACATCTTCTGGGGAAGGCGCAACAGCGAGAACCCGTTCGAAGAACGTCGTCGCTTCTTCAAGTGTAAAGCGCGGATCGACGGCACGCAGTTCGGTGAGTTGCCCGCGCGCACACAGGCGGCCAAGCGGCAATGGCGGATCAACCCGACTGGCGATCACGAGTTGGAGTTGAGGCGGAAGATGCTCAACCAGCACAGCGAAGATCTGGTGGTCGCCCCCCGCGCCCCAGGCCATTGGTTCATCGTCGCGTTAGCAGCACACCGCCGATGATCAGCACAGCGCCTACGCCTTGCAGCGGCACGGGCACTTCGCCGAGCAACGGCCAGGCCGCGAGCGCGGCAACCAGCGGAATGGCGCAGCCGTAGATCGCCGTACGGTTGCTGCCCGCAACGCGCACACTGTTGTTCCAAAGCACGTACGAGAGTACCAGCGCCAAGACTGTCGAGTAGGTCAGGCCGGCCCAGGCAGTGCCGCTTACCGCCGCCCACTCGACCCGCAACAACTCGGGTAAGCTCACCAGAATCAGCCCCGGCACACCGGTAAGCATCGTCCAGGTAGTGATTGCCAGCGGCGACATGCCCCCGGCCACCGTGCGCACTCCCAGCGTGTAGATCGTCCAGGACACGGCGCAGCCAAGCATCAGCGCATCGCCGAGCAAGCCGGTGCGGGTGAAGGTCAGGCCACGCGCCAGCAGCACCAATACCACGCCCCCGAATGCCAACCCGATCCCAATCACGGTAACACGCTTCAACTGTTCAATCCCTAGCAGTGCGCCAAACAGCGCCACCAGGGCCGGCGTAATCGCGATCAGCAGCGCGCCGTTCGCTGCTGTTGTAATCGTCAGGCCATAGGTAAAGAGGATCTGATAGAGCGTATTGCCCACCAGGCCAACCCAGGTGAGCTTCCATAACGCGCCCTTCGGCAAGGGCTGAATACCTTCGCGCCAGCGCAACATGAGCCAGAGCAGCAGCGCCGCGCCGGTAAAGCGCAACGCCGAGAAGGCCAGCGGCGACAACTCGGTGAGCGTGATCTTGGTGACACTGAAATTCGTGCCCCAGATCAATACCACCAGCATCATCGTCAGGTCGGTCGTGGGAATGCCGAAGCGAGCTACCGGCCGTTCAGCTTGAGATTGGGTGATCATAGTGCATACAGTACCAGCAAAATCCGCCTGCCACCAGAGCCAATGGGCGGAAGAGGCTGGGCAGGTGCGCATTTTGTAAGTTCAATGAACTATCTAATTGACAAGCGTGGAAATTGTGCTACACTCGCTTTTGTAAGTTCAATGAACTATCTAAATCGCGTCCCCTGAACGGACAGTGCGCTATGCTTGAAAAAGCGACTCGCCAGCACACGAAAGACCTCAACAGTCGTCTTGTGCTCAGCACGATCTATGACTACGGCGCGATCAGCCGGGCGCAGCTGGCGCGGCTGACCCAACTGACGCGCACGACGATCTCGGATGTGGTGAGCGACCTGATCGAGCGCGGGCTGGTGGAAGAAATGGGCCACGGCACGATCAACCGCGGGCGCTCGCCGATGCTGCTGAGTGTGCTCGACGATGCGCGCCAGGTAGTAGCGTTAAGTGTTACCAACGCGGCGGTTCAGGGCGCGCTGGTGAACGTGCGCGGCAGCCTTGGCCCGGTATTGGACCAGCAACTGCCGGATCGCGAGGGCGCTACCGTGCTGGCGACGATTATCACCATGGCCGAAGCGTTGATTCAACGCGCCGAGCGCCCGCTACTCGGGATCGGCGTCAATACGCCCGGCCTGATCGACCCGGAAACGGGCATGGTCTTGCGCACGGTGAACTTCGGCTGGGAAGATCTGCCGCTGGGTCGGCTGCTCACCGCGCGCTTTCAGTTGCCGACCTCGATTGCCAACGATAGCCAGACGCTCGCGCTTGCCGAATATATGTTCGGCGCGGGTCAGGGCACGCCGAACCTGGTGGTAGTGAAGGTTGGCCAGGGCATCGGCGCGGGGATTGTGCTCAACGGCGAACTGTATGCCGGCGAAGGCCACGGTGCGGGCGAGATTGGGCATATGGTTGTGGTAGAGAACGGCCAACTCTGCAAATGCGGCAATCGCGGTTGCCTGGAAACCGTGGCCAGTAGCGCGGTGGTGCTGGAGCAGGCGCGCAACCTGATTCGGCGTCAGCCGACGCGCATGCTGGGCCAACTAGCGCCCGATCCGGCCCAACTCACGCTGGACATGCTTGCGCAGGCCGCCCGCGCCGGCGACGGCGGTGCGCAGCGCGTGATCGACGACGCCGGGCGTTACCTGGCGATCGCCGTGGCCAATATTGTGAGCGTGCTGAATGTACGCCGCATCCTGATCACTGGGCGGATCGCCGCCCTGGGCGATCTGCTTGGTGCCGCTGTCCGCACGGAACTGGCGCAACGCGCCCTGCCCGCCCTTGTGCGCAGCACCAGCGTCGAGGTGGTCGCTATGCCCGCCGACGCTCCGCTGATCGGCGCCGCCGCTCCGCTGCTCACGTCGGAACTCGGCCTGACGCGCTTGAGGCGGGCAGGGTGATCCGCAGATTGCGCAGATGGGCGTGAGAAGGCGCACTAGTACGCTAAAGCGTACGTCCGCCTCCGGCGGACACCGCACTTTGGCGGGCGCAAACCCGCGTACAACCCCTGGCGAACTTCCGCCGAGTTGGACTAGCGCCCACGCCTATCCCTTCGACTTCGCTCAGACTTCGTCCTGAGGCTCAGCCCGAAGAGGCAGGCGGCTATTACACAGAGGCAATGATGCTCGAACGCTACGCTGCGATCTATCGTCAGGATCTGCTCGAACGGGTCATCCCCTTCTGGCTCAACCATTCGCTCGATCATGAGCACGGCGGCTATTTTAGCTGCCTCGATCGCGATGGCACCGTCTACGACCCGCGTAAGTATATCTGGCTCCAGGGCCGCGCAATCTGGATGTTCGCCCGGCTCTACAACGAACTGGAGCAGCGCCCGGAATGGCTGGCCGCCGCCGCCCATGGCGTGGATTTCCTACGCCGTAACGCCCGCGATGAACAGGGACGGATCTACTTCAGCCTCAGCCCGGAGGGCCAACCGGCCTTCTACCAGCGCAAACCCTACGCCGCCGTCTTCTACCAGATGGGCCTGTTTGAGTACGCCCGCGCCACTGGCGACGCGGCCTGCCGTGCCGAGGCGCTCGAACTCTTCTGGCGCATCCGCGACTGGATCGCCGACCCGACGCTGCTCGGTCGCCCCGCCTTCGCCGGGCAGTTGCCGCTCGCCGGTCTCGCCGATAAGCTTGTCGTGGCGATGATGGCCCTGGAGATGGTTGACCACGCGGCCGATCCGCGCTACGACGCCGTGCTGCGCGAGACGCTCGCCGCCGTGGCGCAGCACTATGATCCCGAGCGACGGATCTTTCGCGAGTACCTGGCACACGACGGCAGCGACATCAGCGCGTATCCCGAGGGACGCTTCTTCAACCCCGGCCACGCGATCGAGACGGCCTGGATCCTGCTCCAGATCCTCACGCGGCATCCCGACCCGGCACTGGAGCAGATGGCGCTCGACGCAATTATCGGCTCGCTGGAACTGGGCTGGGATGCAGCCTACGGCGGCATTCTCTATTTTATCGACCTCGCCGGCCGCCCGCCACTGCAACTCGAAGCAACCATGAAGCTCTGGTGGCCGCACGCCGAGGCGATCTACGCGCTGGTGCTCGCTGCCACGCGCACCGGCGAACCGCGCTGGCTGGAGTGGCTGGAGCGCGTGCATAGCTACACGTATGATCATTTTGTCGACCCGGTGTATGGCGAGTGGTTCGGCTACTGCGACCGGCGCGGCGATCTGGCGCTCACGAGCAAAGGCGGCAACTACAAGGGCTTCTTCCACGTGCCGCGGGCGTTGTTGTACAGCATTCAGGCAATTGGTTCACAGGGGGACACAGGGATAAGATGACAGGGGGACACGGGGACACAAGGCGCGGGGGACACGACGGATCGCACGGACACGACGGATCGATGTAGGGCCGAAGCATTCGCCACGCATCCATGTTGTGACACCCTGTAGCATACCAGCGCATGCTTCGGCCCTACGGTCGCCCGTCGCCCGTCGTCCGTCGCCCACCACCCGTCGTCCGTCGTCCGTCGCCCACCACCCGTCGTCCGTCGTCCGTCGTCCGTCGCCCGTCGCCCGTCGCCCGTCGCCCGTCGTCCATCGCCCATCGCCCATCGCCCATCGCCCGTCGCCCGTCACTCGTCACGCATCAGGCAGCAACTATGCAGATTGGATTATTGCCCCTCGACGAGCGCCCGGTAAATACGCGCTATCCGGCGATGATCGCCGCGATCGCGGGCGCTGAGGTGTGCTTACCGGCGGCGGAACTGCTCAGCGCCGGGCGCACGCCTGCCGCCACCGAGCCGCTGGTGGCCTGGCTGCACGATGCAGCAACCAGGCTCGATGGGCTGATTGTTTCGTGTGAGATGCTCGGCTACGGCGGCTTGATTGCGTCGCGGATTGGGGATGAGTCTGCTGCCACAGTGCTCGGGCGGCTCGACGCCTTGCGCGACATTCGCCGGCGCTACCCGCAACTGCCGATCTACGGCTTCAGCGTGATCACCCGGGTCTCCAATGCCGACGATGCGCTTGAAGAACCGCTCTACTGGGCCGCGTACGGCACGGCGCTCTATCGCCTGAGCCAACTGCTCGACCGGCGGCGGCTCGGCGAGGCGCTCGACGCCGAAATCGCCGCGCTGGAGGAGCACATTCCCGCTGCGCATCGGCGCGCCTTCCTGCTGCGCCGCTTGCGCAACCACAGCGTAAACCTGGCCGTGCTCCAAATGCTCGTCGCGGGCATCTTCGATTTGCTCGTGCTCAGTTCCGACGACACCAGCCCGTTCGGGTTGCCCTCGCGGGAGAAAGGGTGGCTGGCTGGCTGGGCCGAACTGCTTTTGGGGACACGAGGACCGGGGGAAAGGGGGCCAAGGGGCCAAGGAGCTGGGGGGACGGCAGAAACGCAAAACCAGGCTGCACCCGCATCACGGATCACGGATCACGCATCACTGCTCATGTACCCCGGCGCCGACGAAGTCGGTTGTGTGCTGCTGGCGCGGATGCTGAACCAGGCTGCCGGGGTGACGCCGCTCGTTACGGTGCAGTACGCGCCGGCGGCGGCTGCGGACACTGTTGCCGCCTACGAAGATGTACCGATCCGGCAGACCGTCGAGCGACAGTTGGCCGCCGCCGGTTGCCGATTGACTGCGGATGATCCGGGTAGCGGGATCTGGTTGGGCGTGAATGCGCCGCTGGCCCACCGGGGCGAGTGGACGCGTGAAGCTGCGGCGGCCGACCTGCTCCCCCGTGCTGCTGCGCTGGACGAACTAGTCGCCGCCGCGCACCAACGGCTCGCCGCCGGCCAAGCGGTGGCCCTGGCCGACGTGGCCTACCCCAACGGCGCCGACCCGGCGCTGATCGAGCGGCTCTGTACACATGGGCAACTGACGGCGCTCGCGGGGTACGGCGCGTGGAATACTGCCGGCAACAGCCTCGGCACGCTGATTGCCCAGGCCTGCGCAGCACAATTGGGCGGTAGCACCGGACGCGCGGCGCAGGAGCGCTTCCTGCTGCATCGCTTCGTGGAAGACTGGGGCTACCAGCAGCGCGTGCGTGCCGAGGTGCGCGCCTGGCTGATTGAACAGCACGGCGTGCGCGAGCCGAACACGCCGGCGCTCGCTGAGACAACCGCCGCCCGCATCGAAGCCGGCCTGAACGCCGTCATCGGCGACCTGCCGGGCTTCGCCGGGCGCTATCGCATCGCACCGGGCAGCGTACGACTGCCCTGGGGCCGCACGTTTGAGGTGGATTTCGCATTAGAACCTTACCGTAAGGGCGGGGCGCAACCCGCTGCCTGAAAGGGGGTAATTCCCGGCGAATCGCTCTTGTTTCCAGCGCGGATGTTTTGTAAGTTCAATGAACTAAGGAGAAAATACCCATGTTTCGTATGAAGATCTACACCCTACCGCTCCTACTGAGTATCGTCGCCCTCGTATTGGCGGCGTGCGGCAGCCCGGCAGCCACCCCGCCCCCAGCCGAACCACAGGTTGTGACTCAGGTTGTCCGCGAGACGACCGTCGTTGAAGTTGATCGTCCGGTTGAGGTTGTGGTTACCCCAACGCCCGGCCCGAACCCCGAGGCCGTGATCGCCGACGTGGAAGCGGGCGCCGAGATCACCTTCTGGACCTTCTTCCTCTCGCCGACGTTCGACAGCTACATCCAGGACACGATCGCCCGCTTCAATGAAGCCTACCCCGACGTAACAGTGAAGTGGGAAGATCGGCAGGGTACGTTGCAGGAAGAGTACCGCAACAGCCTCGCCGCCGGCAACGCGCCGGACGTGGTGAACGTGCCGACCGGCTGGGTGCAGGAGTTCGCTCAGAAGAACCAGTTGCTGAACATGACCGAGGCCCTACCGACGAGCGTGCAAGAGCAGTACTTCAGTGGCCTGTTCAACCAGGCCAGCGTGGGCGACGCCAGTTTCCAGGTGCCCTGGTATCAGGCCGTCGACGGCTACCTGGTGAACACACAGGTGTTGGAGCAGGCCGGGCTGACCCTGGAAGACCTGCCGACGACCTTCGACGAGCAGAAGACGGTGTGCGAAGCGATCTACGCCGCCACGGACATCCCCTGCGGCCTGCGCCTGAACACCGGCAACCTGCTACAGAGCATGGCGTATGAGGGCAATGTGCAGGTGATGAACGCCGACGGCAGCGCCTTCACCTTCGACTCGCCCGAGGCGGTAAGCTGGCTGCAGTACTACATCGACATGATCAACGACGGCACGACGGCGCGCGACATCCTGCTGCTCGGCGACGCCGACGACCGGATCGGCCTGGAGCGCTTCACCTCGGGCCAGATGCCCTTCTACGTCACCGGCCCGCAGCTGATCCGCGTGGTGCGCGAGAGCAACCCCGGCCTGTACGGCTACCTGGCGATGGTGCCCCGCGCCGTGGGCCGCTCGAACGCGCTACCGCCTGTCTCAATGTCGATTGTCGTCACCGACAGCACGCCCTACCCGAAGGCGTCGGCGGCGCTGGCGGCCTTCTTCTCGAACCCGCAGAGCATGCTCGAATTCGCCAAGATCGTGCCGGTCTTCCCCTCCACGCCGGCGTCCTTCGACGATCCGTTCTTCACCCAGCCATCGGTGGCGATCGAGGACCAGATCCGCCCGCTGGCGCGCGACATCATCGCGCAGCAGAGCGACATTATGCCCGAGATCCCCAACCTGGCGAATGTGAACGACGTGGTGCGCCAGGCCGTGGAGGCAGCGATCTTCGGTGGCATCGACCCGCAGACGGCGCTCACCAATGCGGTGCAGGAAGCGAATACGTTGATTGAATAAATGGACGGATGTGCGGAGCGGCGCGACGGCGTCGCGCCGCTCCGCACCCCTCCGAAGGAGGAATCATGAGCTACAAGCTGCAAAAACAACTCACACCTTACCTGTTTCTTTTACCTGCATTGCTGTTTATGGTCACCTTCACGCTGTACCCACTGGCGAGCGTGGGGTATCTGAGTTTTACCAAATACGACATTCTCAGCCCGGCCGAGCCGATCGGCTTCGCGAACTACCAGCGCCTACTGAACGACCAGGTGTTCTGGACCTCGCTGCGCAATTCGTTCACCTATCTGATCGTCACGCCGGTGATCATTGTGCTGGCGATTTTGCTGGCGATCGTGGTGAATCGCAAGCTGCCGGGGATCGGCATCTTCCGGGCGCTCTACTACATCCCGGTAATCACCGGCAGCGTGGCGATCGGCATCGCCTGGCAGTTCCTCTTCGACGGCACCGGCGGCCCGGTGAACGCGGCGCTGTTGGGCATGGGCATCATCGAGCGCCCGATCGTCTTCCTCACCGAGCCGCGGGCGATCCTGCCGATCGCCATGCTGATGACCACATGGATGGGCGTCGGGTATTTTATGGTCGTCTTTCTCGCCGGGCTGCAAGCCATCCCCGAAGAGCTCTATGATGCGGCGAAGATGGACGGCTGCAACGGCTTCCAGAAGCACTGGTACGTCAGCGTGCCCGGTCTGCGCCCGTCGATCGTGTTCGTGGCGGTGATCTCCAGCCTCAGCGCGCTGAAAGTGTTCGACGAGATCTTCGTGCTTACCAACGGCACCGGCGGCGTGCTCAACAGCGGCTCCACGATGGTGTTTTATCTCTGGCGGCAGGCCTTCCGGCTGCAAAATGTCGGCTACGCCTCGGCGGTGGCAATGGTGCTGCTGGTGATCACGCTCACCTTCTCGATCGTGAATGTGCGCCTGCTCGAACGCGGGGAACAGTGAACCCAATGCATTGGAAGGCCGCAGCGGGCTGCGTCCCTACGGATGAGGATCTGTCATGAGCACAATCGCGAACCCGATTCCGGTTACAAAAACCCGACGCACGAACCGGCGCGTGCTTGAAACGCTGGGCTGGTATGTGCTGCTTGGCATGGCCAGCCTGATCACGATTCTGCCCTTCTTCTGGCTGCTCACGACGGCACTGAAGGGGCCGAACGATGCGGTGTTCAGCCTGCCGCCGCAGATCTTCCCCAACGAGCCGACGCTGAATAACTTCATGAAGGTCTGGGACCAACTGGCGATCTGGCGCTTCTTCCTGAACAGCCTGTTCGTTGCGATCTCCACCGTGGCGCTGAACCTGATCGTCTCTGCGCTGGCGGCCTATCCGCTGGCGAAGATGGAGTTTCGTGGCCGTGAGGTGATCTTTTACCTGCTCCTGGCGACGCTGATTGTGCCGCTGGAGTTGACCTATATTCCCAGCTACATTCTTGCCGTGCGCGTCTTTCGCTACGACGACACGCTCTGGAGCCTGATCTTCCCGAGTGTGTTCAGCGCCTTTAACATTTTCCTGCTGCGCCAGGCCTACAAGTCGGTGCCGAATGATCTGATCGACGCGGCGCGCATCGACGGCGCCAACGAGTTGCGGATCTGGGCGCAGGTGCTCGTGCCTACGGTGCGCCCGGCCATGGTGACTGCCGCCGTGTTCACCGCTGTTGCATCGTGGAACGCGCTGCTCTGGCCCTCGCTGATGCTGCGTAGCCGCGAAATGTACACCTTGCCGATCGGGCTGAACACGCTGCGCGGCATGTTCTCCGCCGACTTCCGCCTGATCGCCGCCGGCGCGATTATGGTGATCATCCCAATCCTGGTGGCCTTCGTCTTCGCCCAGCGCTATTTTGTGAGCGGGTTGAGCGGGGCGGTGAAGGGATGACAGTCGGCCAGTCGGTCAGTCGGTCAGTCGGTCAGTCGGTCAGTCGGTCGATTCACCGTGTCACCGTGTCCCCTTGGGCGGATCATGCAAACACGGCGGAACACAGCATCCCCGCCGACCCGGTGCAGGTGGGGCACGACCCGCCTTGCAGGTGTAGGGTTTTTACAGGATCGCGTCCCAATGCGCTATTCCCCGCATCCCCCCAACCCCCTGCTCCCTCA
>JBBRUG010000232.1:0-9735 GCA_038247995.1 Chloroflexales bacterium
CGTGGAGCAGGGGGAGCCGCCGCAGATTCGGCGTCCTGATGCTGTCGGAAGCCCCGCTCCCGCTCAGGGAGCGGCCTGCTCTGAGCGTAGCCGAAGGGGGTTGGGGGTGCGGGCAACGGCAAAAACCCTCCACCTGAGAGCAAGCCCCCGCTCCGTCATGCGGAGCGGGGGCTTCGAACGGCAGTGCAATGCGCTATCTTCCCGCTCCCGTTCAGTGAGCGGGGCAAGGGGTGAGAGTGTTCGGCAGCCATACATCGACGTTGCATTCGCCCGGGTCGCCGGCCCGCGTACTGCTTCCCCAACCCAAAGTGCGCTATAATGCCCAACGACAAAGCTTTTGCAATCCGCAGTTGCCTTTTGCCTTTTGCATTCCAATAGCTATGGAGGTTCGGCCCCATGCGGCACGTCCGCGCTCTGATGCTTGGTGCAGCGCTGATTGCGCTGGTTGTAGCTTGCGGCGGCTCGCTCATCCTGAGTGAGGTTCGCCGTCCCGCCGCTACCAACGGCGACCCGGTTGAGTTTGTTGTCGAGTCCGGCGAAAGCACCGGCTCGATCGCGACCCGCCTGCGCGAGGAAGGGTTGATCAGTCAGCCTGCCGTCTTTACGCTGCTGGCCCGCTCCCGCGATCTCGACGACAAACTCCAGGCCGGGCGCTATATTCTTAGCCCGACAATGACAATGAGCACGATCCTGATCGCGCTCCAGAGCAGTCGGGTTGCCGATGTGCAGGTAACGCTTCCCGAAGGGTTGCGCATCGAGGAGGTTGCGGCGATTATCGAATCCGCCGGCCTCGTCAGCGCCGAAGCGTTCCTGAGCGTCGCCCGCGACGGCGATCCCTTCCGCGACGCTTATTTCTTGCTCGGTAGTTTGCCGCCCGGCGCCTCGCTCGAAGGTTATCTCTTCCCCGATACCTACCGGATCGCACCCTCGGCCGGCGCCGAAGAGATTGTGGGCCTGCTGATCAGCCGATTTGCCGAGCAGTATGCCACGATCGAACGTGATGTGCGCGTTGCTGATGTCAATGTCCACCAGATCGTGACGATGGCATCGATTGTGCAGCGTGAAGCCGCCGACATAGCTGAAATGCCGACGATCGGCGCCGTCTTCTGGAACCGCCTGAAGCCCGAGAATGCGCCTAACTTCGGTGGCGGCCAGCTCGGCGCCGACCCGACGGTGCAGTATGCGCTCGGTTATAGCGCGCTCGAAGATAGCTGGTGGCGGCGTGAGTTGACCTTTACGGACCTGCAAGTGGACAGTCCGTATAACACGCGCATTCAGCCTGGGCTGCCGCCCGGCCCAATTGCGAACCCCGGCCTCGCTGCGCTCCGGGCCGCCGCTCAACCCGATGAAACCGCGCCCTACCTCTTCTTCGTCGCCGATTGCGCCAAAGACGGTTCGCACAACTTCGCGGTCACGCTCCAGGAACATCAGCAGTTTGAGGCCGAATGGCTGGCCTGCCAGTGAGTGAGCTCATCCTGATTGGCGACCCGGTCGTGCATAGTCGTTCGCCGGCAATGCAGAACGCCGCCCTTGCTGCGTTGGACCTAACGATTCGCTACAGCGCTGTACATACTACGGCGGCCGAGTTGCCTGCGCGCATTGATGCTTTGCGCGGTACGGAATACCTGGGCGCCAATGTGACCCTGCCGCATAAGCAGGCGGTAGTGCCCCTGCTCGACCGGATCGAAGCTGAGGCGGCCGCGATCGGCGCGGTCAACACCATCTACAAAGACGCCTCCGGCGCACTCATTGGCGCGAATACCGATGCCCCCGGGCTGCTGGCCGACCTCGCCGCTGCCGGTTGGCAACCCGGCACCAACCAGCGTGTACTGATCCTCGGCGCCAGCGGAGCGGCCCGTGCGGCGGCCTTCGCATTGGTAGGTGTCGGCGTCGGCGAGTTGAGCGTAGCCAATCGTAGCCTCGCCCGCGCCGAAACGCTCCTCGCCGATGTGCTGATCGGCCTCACCAACGAGCAGGGCCTGTTGCCCAACGGCGAACTGCCGCCGCCGCTTGTCGCCCTCGATCTTGCCGACCCCGATCTGCCTGCCGTTGTCGCCGCATGCGATCTGCTGATCAATGCCACTGCCCTCGGCTGGCACGCCGACGAAACACCCCTGCCCAACCCATCCATCGGCCCCACAGCGCTCGTCTACGATATGGTCTACCGCGAAACCCGCCTGCTCCGTGAAGCTGCCGCATGCGGCGCACGCACCCGTAACGGCCTGGGCATGCTCGTCTATCAGGGCGCGCTGGCCCTCGAGCGCTGGACAAACCGGCCCGCACCGCTTGAGGTGATGCGTAGCGCGTTGGAAGGGTAACCAGTTCGCAGTCTGACAGTCCGCAGTTATCAGCATGCGCCACTGTTGAACTTCGAATTGCGACCTGCGACCTGCGACCTGCGACCTGACAGACTGACAGACTGACAGACTGTCAGTCTGTCAGTCTGTCACTCGGGTTTAATTCTCTGGTAGCTCGCAGGGGGTACGCTACAGTCAGCGCCATCCGCCGTCGTTACCGTAGGATTATTATGCTTATCGCTGCGCTGATCTTCCTTGCCGGCCTGTTCCTGGGTACGCTACTCAATTTCGTGATCATCCGCCTACCCCGCGAAGGCAAACTTACCGGCTGGCCGCGCTGTACGCGCACCGGCGCGCCGCTGGCGTTCTGGCAAATACTGCCCGTTATCGGCTGGTTGCTCCAGCGTGGCCGCGCCAGCGATGGGCGCCCCTTGCACTGGATCTACCCGGTGGTTGAATTGCTCAGCGGCCTGATGATCCTGCGCACCTACCAACTCTATGGCTTCTCACCCGCCTTTGCCTACCTCGTCTTCGTCTGCGCAGTGCTGATCCTTACCGGCGCCATCGACTGGCTGCACCGCTACATCTATACCTTCGTCATTCTTGGCGGCGCTCTGATCGCGCTGATCGCCGGGCCGCTGGTGGGCCTCGATTGGCGCGGCGTGCTGCTTGGCGCGCTCTTCGCCGGGGTCGCCTTCCTGATCCTCTTTGTCCTCGCGCAGTTCCTCTTCCCCGGTAAATCGGCGCCCTTCGGCCTGGGCGATGTCTATCTGGCGATCTTCATCGGCGCCGCTGTGGGCCTGGGTAATTTGAGCATTGCCTTGTTCTACGGCATGCTCATGGCCGGCGTCGTTTCGGCCTGGATCTTGATCGCCCGGCGTATGGGTCGCACGACGTCGGAGTATATCTCCTACGGCACCTACCTCTGCCTGGGGGTGCTGTTGTTTATTGCCATGGGTGGAATGTCTTAAGCAGGCAGCATGGCCAGGGGCGCTGGCGTGGTGCTCCGGCTGCCACCCTCCGGCTACCCCACAGCTCGCTCGGCCACCGACTGCGGCGCACCCGCCGCGACGCGCTCACGCATCAGCCGCTCCTGGGCCATACGCAGCACCACGCATCCTTCTCCATGCGCCGTACAGTGCGGGCACCCCCCGGCCATCCGCTGCTCGTGCAGTTCGATAATCGCATGGGCTGAACTCCAGAAGATGTTCTGCGCGCCGACCTGTTCAAAGAGTCCGGTACGGCGGAACATTTCCAGCACTGCCGGTTGTAGCGCCGTAAATAGAACCCCCCCGCCACGCGCCCGGTGTTCTTCCACAATCTGCTGCAGTGCCTGCATACCCATCGCATCAATCAGCGGCACGCCACGCATACTGATAATAATGCTGTGGTAGTTGCCCGCCGTCTCGAACGCCTCCAAGACCGTTGTGACGCTGCCGAAGAACACTGGCCCGGTGAGATAGTAAACGTGCATGCTTGGGCACGTAGCTGTGATCGGCATCCCCTGCGCCCTAAGGTGCTCCGCATTAACGGGCGCGCTCGTGACCGTGGTGCTTGTCGCCGACTGACGCAGGTAGATAATGGCCGAGATCGCAATGCCGATCAAAATGGCCTGGGTGAGATCGAGCGCCGCGGTAGCGAGCATGGTGATCGCAAATCCGATCAGGGCATGTTTGAGCCGGGCATTGACGAAGAAGTGAATGCTCTCCCACTCGTTCATGCGCCAGGCGGTGATCAGCAATACCCCGCCGAGGGCGGCCAGCGGCACGTAGCGCAGCACACCGCCAAGCGCCAGGGCGCTAAGTAACAGTAGCGCCGAATGCACCAGGCTGGTGACGCGCGTCACGGCGCCGCTCTTAATTGCCACGCTACTGCGGGCAATCGCGGCCGTTGCCGGCACACCGCCAAAGAACGGGATCACGAGATTCCCGATGCCCTGCGCGACCAACTCCTGGTTGCTGTCGAAGGGCTTGCCACTCATCGTCGCGCCCACCGAACCGCACAACAGGCTCTCGATCCCGCCCAGCGCCGCAATCGAAACCGCCGGGCCGAGCAGATCGATCAAATCCGACCACGGAATACCCGCCCAGGTAAGCCGCTGATCGAGCAAGATCGTGCGCGGAATGTCGCCGATGATCGGCACTTGCCACCCTAAACCGACACTCACGACCGTCGCAAGCACAATGCCCACCAGCGATCCGGGGAGTGTTTTGGTGAAACGGGGCAGGACGATCATCGTCGCCATTACCAGGGCAGCCAGCGTGAGCGCGTGCCAGTCGGGCAGCATCGGATGGGTGAAATAATGCAATAATTTCTCCAGCGCGTTCTCAGCTTTCGGCGTACTGATGCCCAACACGTTGTCGAGTTGGCCGATCGCGATGATCAGCGCAATGCCGCTGGTGAAGCCGGCGATTACGGGCGACGGAATGAAGGCGATGTAGCGCCCCATGCGAAACAGCCCCAGCAGGATCATCATCAGCCCGGCCAGGAGTGTTGCAACCCAGACCCCTTCCAGCCCATAGCGCCCGGCAATCACGATCAGCACGGCCGACATCGCCCCGGTAGGACCGCTGATCTGGAAGGCCGCGCCACCGAGGCCGCCAATGATGATTCCGGCGAGAATAGCGGTGACCAGGCCCGCCGGCGCATCGGCGCCTGAAGCCACGCCGAAGGCAAGCGCCAGCGGCAAACTCACCGCGCCGACCGTGATCCCGGCCAGGAGATCGCGCTGAAAACTAATGGGCGAATAGCCGGCGAATTCCCGGCGTAGGAGAGCCAAGAATGGGAAACGGTCTAACCACGATGCCATAACGCAGCAGCCTCCACAACGGCATTGCCGGACAATCCCGGCAAGCAATCATCCAACTAGTACGCTAAAGCGTACGTCCGCCTCCGGCGGACACCGCACTGTGGCGGGCGCAAACCCGCGTCCAACCCCTGGCGAACCTCCGCCGAGTTGGACTAGACGTCAGTATATAAATATTCAAATATTTATATATTTATGAAATAGAGTTTAACAGGTTACGAAAGTGCTGTCAACTCATAAACCGTACAGCTTGACAGGCCCCAACGAGCGGTTACACTGTTACATACAAATATGCGAATATTTACATCTATTTACGCAGAGGAGCGGTCGTGCAACAACCAGTTCATCGTTTCAAAGCCGAGTTCTTTAAGGCGCTCGGCCATCCAGCGCGCCTGGTGATCCTCGATCAGTTGCGTGGGGGCGAACGCAGCGTGCAGGAGTTGCAGCGAGCACTCGATCTAGATCAGTCGAACGTCTCACAGCAACTCGCGATCTTGCGCAATAAGAATATCGTTGATCCGCGGAAGGAGGGCACGCTTGTCTACTACCGCGTGCGCGACCCAATGCTCTTTCAGTTGCTCGACGTTGCCCGTGAGATCTTCAACAACCACCTGATCGACACGCAGGCAATGCTCGCACAGCTTGGCGAAGATGCCGACGAACCCGCACCACGCACATGATGGACGCTCGCAAGCCCGCTCAAGTGGAGCAGAGCAGACCATGAGTACTTTTCCCGATCACTTCTCCGAGCAGTCCGACCGCTACGCCGCTGCCCGCCCGCAGTACCCCCCTGATTTGTTCGACTTCATTGCCGCCCACGCGCCCGCCACCGAGCGGGTCTGGGATTGCGGCACGGGCAGTGGGCAAGCCGCCCTTGGCTTGGCACGCGTGTTTACCACGGTTGAAGCCTCCGATCCCAGTGCCGCGCAGATCGCCAATGCGCTTCCCGCCGCCAATGTCCACTACAGCGTCCAATCCGCTGAAGCGACCAACTACCCTGCCGCGCACTTCGATGCCGTCTGCGTGGCGCAAGCACTGCACTGGTTCGATTTTGCGCGCTTCTTTCCCGAAGCACGGCGTGTGTTGCGCCCCGGCGGGCTCTTCGCCGCCTGGGGCTACGCCTGGTTTAACGTAACGCCCGCCTTCGACGCCGCCTTCACCACATCCGTCCTCCAGCCGATTAGCAATGACTGGGCACCCCAAAATGCGTTGCTCTGGAATGGCTACGCCGACGTTCCCTTCCCCTTCGCGCCAATCACTGCCCCACCGTTTAGGATTACCTGCGCCTGGGATCTACCGCAACTGCTCAACTATGTAGCTACCTGGTCGGCGCTCCGTCGCTATAACGAGCGCACCGGCGCCGATCTGCTCAGTAACACCATTCCTGCGCTGACGCCGCATTGGGGCGCGCCGGAAACCGTGTACGAAGTAAGCATGACGCTAACGCTGTGGGCTGGGAAGTTGGGTAACAGTCCGGCAGTCTCGCACAGTCCAACAGTCTGACAGTCTAACAGTCTCGCAGTTCGACGAGATATGTATGATCGTTCGCTAATCTGCGTCATCTGCGTCATCTGCGGATCCTACCGCCTGCCTCCTGCACGTCTTGCCCTGGCACAGATCTTGCGAATGGTAGGGCTTAAGTCTTACAGCTTATCTTCCGTTCCCAGGAGGCGATCTCGTGCTGGTGTCACTCACGGCGTCCGATTTTCTACGTTACATCAGCTGGCTTGTCTTCTTCCTGATCGGCTTCTGGAGCATTATCCGTGCGATCAGGCGGCCGATTCCGGTCAACATTAATGCCGGCCTGCTTTTTGGTGGGCTGGCAGCGGCAATTGCGCTTGGTGCATTAGTTCAGTTTGAGCTAATCACGGCAAATGCGCTCATCCAATCCTTCATTGCCACAGTCCTGATCGCGACGCCCTTTATGCTCGTTCGGCTGATGGACGATGTGATTGGTGTGCCGTCAAGGCTCAGGCGCATCTTCACGGGCGCGTTTGTATTCTCGGTCGCGCTTATCTGGCTCGCACCGCCGGAAATGATTATGGCGTTGGCCGTACCCCTGATGCTTGTGCTGCTCATTACGCTCGGCTATGTTGTTTTTATTGGTCTGCGCGCGGTACGGCGCACGCACGGGATCACCCAACGGCGGCTGATCGCGGTCAGTTTGGGCTCGTTGTTTCTGGGCCTAAACTTCGCTGCCGGTCAACTGCCGCTTACCCCGGAAGATGCCCGCTCCCTGGTGGATCTCTTCGGCGTGGCAGCCGGGATCAGTTACTATATCGGGTTCGTACCGCCGCATTGGCTACGCCAACTCTGGCAGGGGCCAGAGCTACGCGCCTTCCTGGTAAGCTCGGCAAGCCTCCCCCAGATCAAAGACAATAGCGAACTGTATCAGGCGATCGAGCGCGGGGCCGCCGCCGCGCTTGGGGCGCCCTATGCCAGTATCGGCCTCTGGAACGAGACCAATCAGGTGCTTGTCTTCCCCACTGCCGAGGCGCCCGGTGAACTCACTATATCGAGCGATCTCCCCGTGGTGCAAGCGTTCCGCATGCAAAAACCGCTGTTTGTGCGTAACGTCACCTACGACCCTGATCTCGATGCCAAGTTCCGCCTCCGCTCGCGCATCCGTGTCGTGCTCGCCGCGCCGATCAGCATCGGCGGGGAACGCCTCGGTGTACTCTGCGTCTATGGCCCTCGCGTATCACTCTTCGCCGACGACGACCTCAATCTGCTGAAACTGTTAGCCGACCAAGCCGCCGTTGTGATCGAGAGCCGCCAACTGAATGAACAAACGGCGCGCCTCCGCGCCCGCGAGGAGTCGGCCCGCCTCAAAGAAGATTTTCTCTCAGCGGCAGCGCATGATCTAAAGACGCCCTTGACGACGCTGATCGTTCAGGCCCAATTGTCTGAGCGCCGCGCAATCCGCAACCCCGCTGCACCGCCGGATCTGATCGGCTTACGCCGGCTCGTCAGTGAAAGCGAGCGCCTGCGTACGATGGTGCTCGAACTCCTCGATGGAGCGCGGGCTGAGCAAGATCAACTTGTTGGTCAACGCGAACTGGTCGATCTAGTTGACTGTGTGCGCGCCGCAGTTGCCCGCCACGAGAGCGCCCAGCATACGTTTGTCGTCGAGGCTCCCGAACAGTTAATGGGTATGTATGATCCTGGGCGGATCGCCCAACTCTTGGATAATCTGACGGAAAATGCGGTAAAGTATAGCCCTGAAGGCGGCGTGATCACCATTCGGTTGTGGCAAAACGCAGCGACGATTCATCTGACGGTAGCCGATCAGGGGATTGGTATTCCGAGTACGGATCTCCCCCACCTGTTCGAACGTTTTCATCGTGGCGTCAATGTCGACGACCGCAAGTTTCCCGGTTGGGGCCTGGGCCTTTCGATGTGTCGCCGGATTGTGCATCAGCACGGTGGCCAGATCAGCGTCGCTAGCCGCGAGGGGGGCGGGAGTACTTTTTCAGTCGCCCTACCTGTCGCCGACCCCCAATCCCAGCCGATTCAGCACACCTACAACCGATCTGGGCCGTTTCTATAATCTGTTTTTGGCGCCGATTCCGCACAGGAGCCGCATGACAACCAATATTCTGATCGTCGATGATGACGCCACAATTCGTGAAATGCTGACCGAGGTCTTGGAAGAAGAGGGTTATACCGTGGCAGTCGCCACGAATGGCGCCGAGGGTCTGGCGGCAATCGAGCGCACGCTGCCAACGCTCATCTTGCTCGATATGCGCATGCCGGTGCTTGATGGCTGGGGATTTGCCCGGATCTTGAAGGAGCGTTCGCTGCGCATGCCGATTGTGGTGATGACTGCGGCTCAAGAGTCGAGCCAGTGGTCGCAGGAGATCGGATCGGCCTGGACGCTTGCCAAGCCCTTCAATCTCGATGAACTGCTCCAGGTTGTTCAGCGCGCGATCCGGCACCACGCAATGTCGGTGTAGAAAAACGTTATTGCGCAAAACCTGTCAGGTGCGGCAACTACACCCCCCGGTTTGCAGTATGTAGCATTCCCGCCCCATTATGCGTACAATGGAGGCTATGGAAACACGCTTCCGCCTTACCCCCGCCGCCGTTGTTCTGCATTTCAAGCACCGCTGCGACCGGCTATTTCGCTGGAGCGTCGTGCCCGCGAACCTGCATAGCCGTCCGGGCATCGGCTGGGGCGTGCCTGATCGTCGCCCGCGCAACCCGCGCCCCGGCATCGAGATGCTGCGCACCACCGGCGATGTCTTCGAGCGTAACCAACTCGATGAGTTGACGAAAATCCACGGCGCGGCCAACGTACGCCTGGCCGGCATCGGTACCGAACATGGCCGCGAGCGCGTGCTGCCCATGCCCCTCGCCGAATGCTTCGCCGCGCTAGGCGAGCCGAACCCGCCGCCCTTCCTGGCCCAGATCGAGCTCGATCTCGGCGCAACGCCTGAGGTCGAAGCCGCCTTCCTCGCCCGCTTCGGCCTCGACCCGGCGCAGGTTACCCTCGGCGTCGCCCGCCCCGACTTGCTCGAAGTGCGCCCCGCCGACCCCGCCGGCAGTAGCGGCTTCAGCGCCGGTAGCACCCCCGCCGACCCCGCCGGCAGTAGCGGCTTCAGCGTCGGTAGCACCCCCGCCGACCCCGCC
>JBBRUG010000233.1:0-9730 GCA_038247995.1 Chloroflexales bacterium
CCGCAGATTCGGCGTCCTGATGCTGTCGGAAGCCCCGCTCCCGCGCAGGGAGCGGGGTTGGGGGTGCGGGCAACGGCAAAAACCCTCCACCTGAGAGGGGCGCCCGCCCCGGTCATCCGTTATAATCCGTCGAAATGATCACGTCTGCACACACCCTATGCCGCCTTGATCGCGTGCTGGCGCTCTGGACGCTCTTCCTAGCCGGAGCGCTCTTTGCGCTGTTCGCCCGGCACGGCTTCGACGATCCTTATATTACCTTTCGCTACGCGGCGAATCTCGCCGCCGGCAATGGCTTTGTCTATAATCCCGGCCTGCGTGTACTCAGCACCACAGCGCCGCTCTATGCGCTGCTCCTGACGCCCTTTGCCGCGCTCGGCCTGCCGTTGCCGCTGGTAAGTATGGCCATTGGCGCAATCAGCCACGCGCTGGGCGCACTGGCGCTCTACGCACTCGGGCGGCTGTGGGCGTCGCCGCTGGTGGGCATTGTGGCGGCGCTGATCTACCCAACCTTTCCTCTGCTGGTAAGCGCGCTCGGCGGCGAGGCCGCCTTCGGCATCGCGCTGGTGCTCTGGGGCTTCGTCGCCGCCGTCGCCGGGCGCTGGCGCTGGGTAGCCGTGCTGCTCGCTGCCGCCGTCGTCACCCGTGCCGATGCACTGGTTGCCGTGGTCTGCCTGGGGCTGTATGCACTCGTACAACAGATCGCGTCAACGCCGCCTGAACCGGCCAACTCTCGGCTTTCGGCGCTTGGCTCGGCGTTCCGCCGTATGCCCTGGGGCGCTGCACTGCTCGGCGCGATTCTGTGTGCACCATGGTTTCTTTTTGCCTGGGCCTATTACGGCGCACCCACACCGGTTACTCTAGCCGCCAAACAGCGCCAGGCGCTCCTACCCGAAAGCCGCAACTTCGCCGAGGGCCTGAGCAACTATTGGGCGGGCATGTGGGCGCACCCAAGCTATCGCCTGATGCTGATCCTCGCGGTGATCGGCCTGGTCTATGCGCTCGTGCGTTACCGGCCATGGCTACTCGTGCTGGGCTGGAGCGGCGCGTATGGCCTGGCCTATAGCGCCCTGGGCGTGACGGCCTACTTCTGGTACTATGCCCCGCTCGTACCAGGGTTGGCTGTTGCAGTTGGGTTGGGCATGCAGGCTGGGTACGATCTGGTGGCATCAGGCAGTAAGGGCGGGGCACGATCTGCCCGTACGGTGCAGGCGACTGGCGACAGGAACACGGTGACGACAGACCACAGGACACAGATCACAGAACGTGGTTTCCGTCTGTCGTCTGTCGTCTGTCGTCCGGTGTCTGCATTTGCCCTCACGATTGCCGCCCTACTCACCACCCTACTTCTCGCGGGGCAGATCTGGTCGCTGGGCGAACTACGCGCCACACCCGACGATCGGCTGGAGATTTACCGGGCGGCAGGCGAGTGGCTAGCGGCGAACACAGCGCCTGATGCCAGCGTGGGGGCGCTCGAGGTGGGCATCATCGGTTACTACGCCGAACGCCCGATGATCGACTTTGCCGGCCTGATCCAATCCGAAGTCGCAACCCAATTCGGCCCGCAATCCGGCTACGAGGCCACGGCCCGCTGGGCGATTGCGCAGTACCGCCCCAATTACCTGGTGCTACCCGATCACACCTTGCCGCTGGCGACGGTCGTGCCGGAAGCGAGCGAACGCTGCCATGAGGTGGCCGCCTTCACCGCCAAACGCTACCCGGCGCCCCTGCGCATCTATGCATGCGTATGGTAGAATGCCGGAAGAGTGTACAGGCGACAGGTTGACCAACAACGAAAGACCGAAGACCAAAGCCAGACACTCGCCCTTCGTCACCCGTCCTCATGCATCAAGCATCCATCCTCAGGCATTAATTCTACCCATGAACGTATTTCGCACCCTCACGCTCTGGTTCCTCCTGCTCGGCCTGATGGTCGGCGGGATGCCCAGCGCGGCAACCGCCCAACCCGGCGGTACCCAACCGATTTGCTTTTCGGACATCCCCGGCGTCGATGCGTGTATCGATAGCGCCTTTGCGGGTTATTGGCAGGGCAATGGCGGCTTGCCGGTGTTCGGCTATCCACTGGCCGGGATGGAAGAGTACACCCCGCCCGACGCCGGCGCACCGCTGACCGTACAGTGGTTAGAGCGCAACCGGCTGGAACTGCATCCGCAGAATCCGCCCGAATATCGGGTGCTCCTGGGCCGCATGGGCGCCGAGCGCCTGGCCCAACTCGGGCGCGATCCGTTTGCGGAGCCGCGCGACGCCGGCCCGCAGCTGGGCTGCCTTTGGTTTGAAACGACCCGCCAGAATGTCTGCGATCAAGCGCCTGGCGTTGGCTTCAAGAGCTACTGGGAGACGAACGGCCTGCAAATTCCCGGCCTGGACAGCTATCAGCGCTCGCTGGCGCTCTTCGGCCTGCCGCTCACGGCAGCACAACCCGAACCCGGCCCCGACGGCGAACTGATCCTGACCCAGTGGTTCGAACGCGCCCGCTTCGAGTGGCACCCGAACAATCCCGACCCGTTCCGCGTCCTGCTGGGCCGCCTGGGGAGCGAAGTGCGCCCCGGTGCCGGCACGCAACCGCCGCCTGACGTGCGCGACGGGCGCTCGATTATCGGCGTGGAGATCAATCGCTTTCAGGCTGTACGTGTAGCAGAACAGATGCGTGAGCTCAACCCAGATTGGGTGCGTTACAACGGCGTGCTTTGGTCCGAGATCGAGCCAACGCCCGGCGCACGGAATTGGGCAGCCCTGCGCCGGGTTGAGGCCGATCTCGCCGCAATTACTGCAACTGGCGCCACGCCAATGCTGGTTATTCGCGGCACACCGACCTGGGCGCAACAAGTGCGCGGTAAGGAATGCGGCCCGATCGCGGCGCAACACTTGCCCGCCTTCGCAACATTTATGGGTGAACTGGTTACTCGCCTCAGTACGCCACCGTACAATGTTAAGTACTGGGAGTTCGGCAACGAACCCGACATCGATCCGGCACTAGTGGGTGGGAACGCGCCCTTCGGTTGCTGGGGCAACGCCGCTGATCGCACAGGCTATGGCGGCAGCGCTTACGCGGCGATGCTCCGCGCCGCTACGCCCGCTGTGAAAGCGGCCGACCCTGAGGCCCAGATCATCTTCGGCGGCCTGTTGCTCGACTGCGACCCAACCAACCAGAGCGACTGCATTGCCGGGCGTTTCCTCGATGGTGTGCTCGCCGCCGGCGGGGGCGAATACTTCGATATTTTGGCCTACCACGCGTATACCTACTGGACCGATCAGCGCGTCGATTTCGACCAGACCAATCCTAAATGGACGCCGCGCGGCGGAATGTTGCTGGGCAAGTTGCAGTTTATCCGCGAGAGGCTCGCCAATTATGGCTACAGCAAGCCGATCATGATGAATGAAGGCGGCCTGCTCTGTTATGCTTCAAGCCCAGTCTGCGCCCCAGGCGGGTTCCACGATGATCAGGCCAACTACGCGGTACGGATGTATACGCGCAGTTGGGCGGCCAATCTTGTCACGAGCGTCTGGTACACTCTAAATGGGCCTGGTTGGCAAGAGGGTGGTATGCTCGACGCACAACAGCAACCCCGCCCAGCCTTCACAGCAACTCGCTTCCTGCGCACCATGCTCGACGGCGCAACCTACAGCGGGCCATTAGGCAGCGGTAACCTTGAGGGTTACGCCTTCCAACGCGGCGATCGGCTTGTCCACATTTACTGGACGAACGATAGCAGCACGATACAACTCGATTTGCCATCCACAGTCCAAGCTGTCTACACAACGCAAGGCGCAGCGCTGCCCTTCACCACTGGGTTCAGCGTCGGGTTTGAGCCGATCATCGTCGAACTAGCCAACGAATAGCCTAACGAATGGCATGACAAATCTTCACCGCAGCGCATTTCTTCTAGTCATTACCCTGTGTATCTTGCTCGCGTCGTTGCCGGCACAAGCTCAATCGCCGGAACAGGCTCCGAACCAGATCCACCTGCCGTTAGTGGCGGCGAACCCGACGCCTGGCGTGTTCGGCTTTGAAACAACCCGGCTCAGCGAACAACGTGGCATCGATCTGTCGTTGGCCGTCGGCACTGGCATCAGTTGGATGCGCCGCAACGGCCTACTCTGGCGCGATGTGCAGCCGGAACGAGGTGCTGCCCTGCGCTGGGACAGCAACGCCGTAAAATATTTGGAAGACGATCTACGCAGTGCGACACAGAATCGGATCAATGTTATTCTGGTGATCCGCGGCAGTCCACGCTGGGCGGTAGCTCCGTACAGTTCCGATTGTGCCCCGATCAATCCGCAGTATTACAACGACTACGCAGCGTTTCTTACGGCTATCGTTGAGCGCTACAGCAAACCGCCGTTCAACGTACGCTATTTTGAGATCGGCAACGAACCCGACGCCTACGTCTTCCCCAACGATGCGCCGTATGGCTGTTGGGGCATCGAGGGCGACCCCTACTTCGGCGGGCGCGCCTACGGCAACATGCTGAAAACTGTCGCCCCGGCAATGCGCAAAGCCAACCCGCAGATCAAGATCCTGAACGGCGGCTTGCTGCTCTACCGACCGTATGACCCGAATGACCCGACGACAATCCCCGGTCGCTTCTTTGAAGGGATGCTGCAGAGCGGTGCCGGTACGAGCTTTGATATTGTCTCGTTCCATGCCTACAGCTACTATGCCCCAGGAACGAAGGAACCGCTCGGCCCGTCGACCGACTGGAGGATTAACTATCTGCGCGATCTGCTCAAGCGCTATAAGCTGCCTGCCAAACCGCTGGCTCGCACCGAGTCGGCACTCCTCTGTGTCGAAGCTACACCCGATTGTCGTTGGGCCCAGGCCGACTATATAGGACGCCTCTTTGTGCGCAGCATGCGCGATGGATTACTCGCGAATATCTGGTACAAATACGATCGCGACTCGTATCATAATACTGCGCTGGTCGATCCTAGTACTGGCGGTGTGCCCCGCGTTACCTATTTTGCGTATCGCAATGCGGCCCAACTGCTCACCGGCGCAACCTACATCGGGCGGGTAGCGAATGTCCCGGCGCAAGTCGAGATCTACCGTTTCGAACGCGACAATGAATTGATCGACATTTTCTGGACCGACAACGCGCAGCAGGTGCCCTTCACGCTGAGCGTAAGCGGGCAATCAAAAATAGCCTGCTTGGATCGAGATGGTGGGGCGCTGGCATGTACCGTGCAAAATGGTCGCCTCACGTTGTACGCTGAACGAAGCCCGGCCTATGTAGTAACGTATCGGTAATGAGCGACCAGCGGCTTTCGCAAAACACCGAACCCGCTAGAACAGCAATGCCATCTGGGCGGCGCTTGATCATGCGCAGCGGAGTACTCCTTGCTGGCATGGGGTTGATTGGCGCCCTTCTGTTTCTGCTATTGCCCTGGTTTCAGCTCAGTCGCGGCGGGCGAAGCCTCGCTGCAGGCAATGCAGAACAGGCTGCCGTATTTCTCCTTCAGGCCGTCGAACGCCTGCCCGAATCGGCCTTCGCATGGCGCCGACTGGCCCAGGCCGAACTGATGCGCGGCGATCCGGCTGCAGTTGTTGTTGCGCTGGAACAAGCCTACGCCCTTACCCCCACCGACCCACTGGTGTTGCACGAATTAGCCCTGGCCCACGAGGCCGCCGGCGATTACACCGCCGCCGATGCACAGTGGCAAGCGCTCGGCATCGATCCCGACAAAAAGGCCGTGTACGGCAGCGCCGCCTTCAGCAGCAAACAGTATGCCGCCGCCGTACCCTGGTTTGTACGCACATTGCGCACCGGCGGCGCCCTGGATCCGGTGCAGCAGTTTCAGTTCGGCGTCGCTGCCGTACTGACCAACGCCGCTGAGGCGGTGCCCTTAGCCGGCCCGTATACGCCTCAGGTCGAACCGGCCGGGCGTGTCCCCGGCGCGCAGTTGCGCTGGATCACCGCCCACCCGCGCTACAGTGTCGCTTCCGGCGCCTTTCTCACTCAGGAGGCCGGAAGCGGCGCCGGCGTGCTCTTCTGGAACGGCGCCGCCGTCGTGGTGCTCGACAATACCCACACCGGGCGCGCCTTCCTGCGCATTCGCGCCCGGCATAGCCGGCCGGCCCCCATTCGCCTGGCTGTGGAGCTCCAGGGTCGCCGCATCGGCGGGTTCGACCTCGATCGCGGCACGGCGCAAAGTCTCAGCCACACCCTCCTCGTCGATACAACAGCCGGCCCGCAGGCCGTGGTAATCACCTTCCTCAACGACGGCGCCGTCGATGGAGTCGACCGCAACGCCGTGATCGAATGGGTCGAACTCATCCCCGCGAACTGAACCGCGCAGAATTGTGTGCTATAATCGCCCCGCTATAGCGGCCTGCCGCTTAGATTGTTAGGGTGCGTTTTACCCGTAACGATAGGAGATCGACGTATGCCATTGGCGGATCAAGTTGTACTACTTACCGGTGGAACCGGTTCTTTTGGCAAGAAATTTACCAAAATTGTTCTCGAACAGATGAATCCGCGCAAGCTGATCATTTTTAGCCGCGACGAACTTAAACAGTACGATATGCGCCGCCAGTTTGATGATCCACGGCTGCGCTTTTTTATTGGTGATGTACGCGACGGCGAGCGCTTGCGCCGGGCGATGAATGGGGTTGACGTCGTCGTCCACGCCGCCGCGCTCAAACAAGTACCTGCGTGTGAATATAATCCCATCGAAGCGATTAAAACCAATATCCACGGCGCCGAAAACATTATTAACGCTGCGCTCGATACCGGGGTCAAAAAGGTGCTTGCCCTCAGCACCGATAAGGCCGTCAACCCGGTCAACCTCTACGGCGCAACCAAGCTCGTTGCCGAAAAGCTGTTCGTTCAGGCCAACTCTTACAGCGGTGAAGGCCCGACCCGCTTTAGTTGCGTGCGCTACGGCAATGTTGTCGGCAGCCGCGGCAGTGTGGTGCCGGTCTTCCTGCAGCAGCGCGATCGCGGCAAAGTCACCGTCACCGATGAGCGCATGACCCGCTTCTGGCTGACGCTGGAACAGGGCGTGCAGTTTGTAATCAACGGCATTGAGCGCATGCAGGGCGGCGAGGTGTTCATTCCGAAGATCCCCAGCACGCCGATTATGAGCCTGGTCGAGGCGATCGCCCCGGATTGCGATGTGGAGTTTGTTGGCATTCGGCCCGGCGAGAAGCTGCACGAGGTGCTGATCTCCGAAGACGAAGCCCGTCAGACGCTCGAACTCGACGACATGTATGTGATTACGCCGGCGCATCCCTGGTGGCAAACCGGGAACTACCCTAACGGCAAAACGCTCCCCGACGGCTATCGTTTCGCCAGCAATGAGAACTCGACGCCGCTGAGCGTGCCCGAGCTTCGCGAACTGCTGGAAAAGGTGGTGATCGAGTGAGCCGGCAACCATTGCTCCCCTATGGCCGCCAGTCGATCGATGATGATGATATTGCCGCCGTCGTTGAAGTGCTGCGTTCGGATTGGCTGACGACCGGCCCAAATATCGGCGATTTTGAGCAAGATCTGGCTGCTTTCACCGGCGCCGAGCACGCTGTTGCAATCTCCAACGGCACCTCGGCGCTTCATGCTGCTATGCACGCGCTCGGCATTGGCCCCGGCGACGAGGTGATTGTGCCGGCGATGACTTTTGCCGCCAGCGCGAATTGTGTGCTCTATCAGGGCGGCACCCCGGTGTTTGTCGATGTCGATCCACACACGCTGTTGATCGACCCGGCGCAGGTCGCAGCGAAGCTCACCTCGCGCACCAGGGCGATTGTCGCCGTTGATTATGCCGGCCAGCCTTGCGATTATGACGCACTGCGTGCGATCACCGCGCCGCGCAATCTCCCCATCGTCGCCGATGCCTGCCACGCCATCGGTGGGCACTATCACGGTACGTCTGTCGGTACCATCGCTGATCTGTCCACCTTCAGCTTTCATCCGGTTAAACATATCACCACCGGCGAAGGCGGCGCGATTATTACGAACAATGCCGAATGGGCGCAGAAGATGCGTTACTTCCGCAATCATGGCATCACCACCGATCATCGCCAGCGCGCTGAAAAGGGCTCCTGGTTCTATGAGATGGTCGATCTGGGCTATAACTACCGCATGACCGATTTTCAGGCCGTGCTTGGGCGTAGCCAGTTGCGCAAACTGGCCGCCTGGGTTGAGCGTCGTCAGGCGATTGCCGCCCAGTACGATCAGGCGTTTGCCGACGCATTGCTCGTGCGCCCGCTTAGCGTTGCCCCGAAGATCGGCCATGCCTACCATCTGTATGTCATCCGCTTAGCTACTGAACTGCTCAATACCGATCGCGCCACAATCTTCGCCGAATTGCGCGAAGAAGGGTTGGGCGTCAACGTACACTATATCCCGGTTCATCTGCATCCGTATTATCGCGAGCGCTTCGGCTACGGCCCCGGCCTCTGCCCTAACGCGGAAGCCGCCTACGAGCAAATTCTCTCGTTGCCGATCTTCCCAGCCATGAGCGATGCTGATGTAGAACGGGTGGTTGATACCATCTGTATGGTCACTGACCGTTACCGCTGAAAGCAGATCGCCCCGTTATCTACAGAGGAGACGTACGATGGTGAATGAACAGGACTCTCTGTCGGAAACTCAGCGCCTTGAAATGCTATGGTCTAGCGCATTTGGCGATTCGTATGTAGAGCGCAATCGTAACGCAGGAAATGTACGCCAGCCGTTTTGGCAAGAGATGATCACGCTTTGTAAGCCCCAACGAGTGCTTGAGGTTGGATGCAACCTTGGAGGCAATTTGCGCTGGATTGCAAGCCTTCTACCGCCTGAACAGGTATATGGCATTGATGTCAATTTGAAGGCATTAGAGGAATTACACTCAATCGTCCCTAACGTGAATGCTCTGTATAGTCCCGCACGCGAACTGCCTTTTAGGAATCGCTGGTTTGACCTTACCTTCACTACTGGTGTATTGATTCATCAACCTGATAGCACACTGCCCCTTGTGATGAATGAGCTTGTCCGCTGCTCAAACCGCTATGTTCTTTGTGGTGAATACTTCGCTGAACAACTCACTGAAATCCCGTATCGTGGCGAACGTGGAGCGCTCTTCAAGCGCGATTATGGTAAGCTGTATCAGGAATTATTCCCAGAACTTCATTTGCGCAAAGAGTTTTTTCTGGGGCAAGATGAAGGCTGGGATGATGTAACTTTCTGGCTATTTGAGCGCAGTTAATCTGTAGAACCATACCATGTCAATTGTATGTGTTATTCAGGCGCGCATGGGCAGTACGCGCCTACCGGGGAAAGCGCTTGTCGATATCGGTGGCATGAGCATGCTCGCCCGCGTGGTGCGCCGGGTGCAGCGCGCCCAGACGATCGACCGTGTCGTTGTGGCAACTACTATCGGCGCTGCCGATGACGCGATCGTGGCTGAATGTGCCGAGTTAGGGGTATCCGTTTCGCGCGGCAGCGCAGAGGATGTCCTCGATCGTTATTATCAGGCGGCCATCACCCACCAGGCACAAGTTATTGTGCGAGTCACCTCGGACTGCCCGCTGATTGATTCCGCGGTGATCGATATTGTGGTGCAAGCGTTTCAACAAGTCAGGCCCGCTTTTGCCAGCAATACGCTGGAGCGTTGCTATCCGCGCGGATTGGATCTGGAGGTTTTCAGCTTCGCAGCGCTGGAACAAGCCTGGAGCAAAGCGACGGAACCATATCAGCGCACCCACGTCACGCCGTTTATTTATCAGCATCCCGAA
>JBBRUG010000234.1:0-9710 GCA_038247995.1 Chloroflexales bacterium
CAAAATCGTGAAGATGCTCAGCAAACCACCCCAAGCCGGTGCTGGGCTGACATCGACTTCAATTGCCGTCTGGCCGTCGGCGCCGCCTACCTCAATGCCGTTGGCAGCGAGCAGCGACATAACTGTATCGCCCGACTCGAGACGCGAGCGGTACGTTTCGGTGCCGCCGCGTAGGGTTACCTCGATCTGCGATTCGCCGGCTTGTGCCGAAATGGTTGCAATGCGCCCCGCCTGGGCGTCCGCGACCACCGTGGCAATGCCGCGCTCATTCGTCTGGCCGGAACTCTGTCCAAAATACTGGAAGAACAATGCCAGCGCGGCTACCAGGATAATCAAATAGACGAAACTATTCTTGAGCCAGCGATTATCACCCATTGTGGTTATCCATTCTTCTGTCGTTCACAATGCGCTACCGATCGGCTACTCCTTTGCGGCCACTGTTCTGGCAAACAGCGTGGCAACTGAGTAGACACACGGATCAGCGCGGGTATGAGGATTTTGAGTGTGTGCAATCCGATGCGCAAACTCCTTTATCGATTATACCAGAAGCCTCAACCCGGTTTCAAGGGAACTAGATCACACCATGAATGTGATCTGGATTACGTTCCTCAGTTACTCACTATAAATTTCAGGCTTCAGCACACCAATGTAGGGTAAGTTCCGGTAGCGTTCGGCGTAATCGAGACCATACCCGACAACAAATTCGTTGGGAATGTCGAAGCCGAGGTAGTCGATCTGCACATCGGCGGTACGCCGGTCGGGCTTGTTGAGCAGCGAGCAGATCCGTAGGCTGGCCGGGCTGCGCTGCAAGAGGTGGGTGTGCAGGTAGGCCAGGGTCAAACCGCTATCGATGATATCCTCAACGATCAGCACGTGCCGCCCGGCTAAATCAGCTTCCAGGTCTTTGATCATGCGCACAACGCCGCTGGATTCGGTGCTCTGGCCGTAGCTTGCCACGGCAATGAAGTCGATCGCCAGCGGCAGATCGATCTCGCGGGCGAGATCCATCATAAACATGGCGCAGCCTTTCAGCACGCCCACAAGCAAAAGATCGCCCTCGCCGGCATAGTCGGCGCTGATCTGGCGGCCCAATTCTTGAATGCGCTGGGCGATTGCCGCGTTGGTGATGAGGATCTTGTCGATGTCGGCGTGCATGCTTACTCCTGATGCTGAGCACGGTAGGCTAAGAAATGGCACGTCTATGGCGATTCGTACGCTGCTCGTACGGTAGGCGCAATTGTACCAGCACTTGCGATTCTAGCGGCGCGCACTGCGTTTCTGCCGGCATTTACGCTAGCCGCAAGCTCGGGTATACTTTCGCGGCACATGCAAAATGCCGCCAGCATCCTGCATTCGCTCATGTTGTCTTTCTCATGTTGCTTTTTTTATTCCCATGCGTATTGTCATCAAGCTCGGTACCAGTGTGCTTACGGCCGGCACCGATCGACTTAACCGGCCTTACATGGTTGATCTCGCTCGCCAGGTGGCCGGATTACGCGCCGAAGGCGCACAGGTAGCGCTCGTCTCTTCCGGCGCTGTGGCTGCCGGTAAAGAACGCCTCAGCGCCGATTCGCGCCGCCCTGTGCGGGCCAATGTGCCGCTGAAGCAGATGTATGCCGCTGTCGGCCAGAGCCGGCTCATGCATCTCTATGAGCAGATGTTTGCGATCTATGGCCTGCAAGTTGCTCAGGCCTTGCTCACCCGCGACGATCTGCGCGAACGTCGGCGCTACCTGAACGCCCGCAATACGCTCATGCTCTGCCTGGAGCGCGGCATCGTGCCGATTATCAACGAAAACGACGCCGTCGTTACCGCTGAGATTCGCGTTGGCGATAACGACAATCTCTCGGCCATGGTCGCCGGCCTGATCGATGCCGATCTGTTGCTCATTCTCACCGATATAGATGGCCTCTACACAGCCAATCCGCGCACGGATCCCACTGCGACGCTGATCAGCGAGGTGCCGACAATCGACGAGCGGATCTGGGCGATCGCCGGCGGCGCCGGAAGTGCCCGCGGTACCGGCGGCATGCAGACTAAGATCCAGGCTGCTGAACTGGCTACGCGCGCCGGCACAAACGTGGTGATCGCCGCCGGCGCTACTCCCGATATCATGCTGCGTCTGGCCCACGGCGAACCGATCGGCACGCGCTTCCCAAGCGTCGGTAGCCGCCTGGAGGCGCGTAAACGCTGGCTGCTCGCCGAAACGGTGCGGCATAGTCAACTTGTTGTGGATGCCGGGGCCGCAGCAGCGCTCACGGGGCGCGGCAAAAGCCTGCTTCCGGCCGGTATTGTCGCCGTCGAGGGCGAGTTTGATCGCGGCCAAACCATCCGTATTTTCGACCCGACCGGTCGCGAAATTGCGCGTGGCCTGGCCCAGTATCGCTCCACCGATTTGCGCCTGATTCAGGGCTTACGCTCGGAGCGCATCGCCGAAACCCTCGGGTATGATTATGGTCCGGAAGTTGTTCACCGCGACGATATGGTTGTGTTATGACAATTACAATCCGCCCCATTGAAACCTTCGCCGAATACAGCGCCTGTGAAGCATTGCAGCATGCCGTTTGGGGGCCGTTTGGGGCCACGCCGCAGCATGTGTTGGTTACCGCGCAGAAAAACGGCGGCCTCGTGCTCGGCGCCTTCGATTTGGCTGCACCTGAGCCGCCGCTGATTGGTTTTGTCTTTGGCTTTCTTGGCCGCACACCAACCGGTACAATCAAGCATTGTTCGCATATGGCCGCCGTGCTGCCCGCCTACCGTGATCGTAATATCGGTGCGCTGCTCAAACTCGCCCAGCGCGAACACGTCGCCGCCCAGGGCATTGAGCTGATCACCTGGACCTACGACCCGCTGCTCAGTCGGAATGCGCGGCTGAATATCCGTAAGCTCGGCGCGATCTGCCGCACCTACGCTCGCAATCTCTATGGCCCTGTCCCCGAGCCACCCGACGAGTTACCGAGCGATCGGTTTCAGGTCGATTGGTGGATCAGCAGGAGCCATGTGGTAGTCCGGTTGGAACAGGGAACCGGCTCCACTCCAGCCGCATTGCGCGCCGACAGCGTGCTGCTCAACCCAGTTCCCACCGAACCGACAGCCCCGCTCAGCGGCGCCCGGCTGCTGCTCCAGATCCCCACCGATATCGACGCCCTCAAAGCCGCCGATATGCCAACAGCCCGCGCCTGGCGTTACCAGGTACGGGCTGCGTCTGAAGCGGCGTTTGCCGCTGGATATATTGTTACCGACTATGTACACGATGATGCCGTTGGGCTGTATCTGTTGGAACAACCGACCGGCTAGCGCCGGTTTGCCGACTACCCGGCGAACTACGCCTGACAGACTGACACTGATCAGGGCCTACCGCCGCACATAGCGGGTACGCGTACTGCGGCGGAACAGGGCCACCAATCCTACCAGGACGACCGCACCCAAAATTGTCCAAAGCAACTCAATCGTGACGCCGCCGAAACTGAAGACGAGCAGGCTTGGCAATTGTAACGCCCGGCCCAGCCAATCGCCGATAAACGCACCAAGTAGCCCTACGCCAATGGAAGCGAGCAAACCGCCGGGGCTATAACCGACAATTGCGGATCCAATCGCCCCACAGATAGCGGCAACGACCAACCAGACCAGCACTTCGACCAGCGAAAATTCAATTCCGTTCAGGGCGAACATCGCCACCTCCTCTGCAATGTGGTGTTGTTCAAGGTACAATCATGCAATACTATAGCAAGACGCGTGCCAGGGGCAGGCGGCACAGGCGGCAGGCCGTAGGTGACAGTTACCCCCGCACCTTGTCCATTGTCCGTCATCATCTGCGCAATCGGCGTAATCTGCGGATACTCCAGCCATGACCACCCTCGAAGGCACGCTCGAACGGATCACCTACCACAGCGACGAAGACGGCTACACCGTCGCGCGTCTGACTCCGCATAACAAAAACTACACGGTTACGATCGTCGGTAAGCTGATTGGCCTGCGCCCCGGCGAGACCTTATTGCTTGAGGGTGAGTGGCAGGATCATCGTGACCACGGGCGGCAGTTCCACGTCCAAACCTGTCGCACGATTATGCCCGCCACGATCGACGGCCTGCGGCGCTACCTTGGCTCGGGCCTGATCAAGGGCGTCGGCCCGGCGACAGCCAAGCGCATCACCGAGAGTTTCGGCAAATATACACTCGATGTGCTCGACAATGCCCCTGAACGCCTGGCTGAAGTGCCTGGTCTGGGCCGTAAAAAGGCCGACCTGATCCGGCGCGCCTGGCGCGAACAGCAGCGGATCAAAGAAGTGATGCTGCTGCTCCAGGATCTCGGCTTGCCCACCGGCCTGGCCGTGCGAATCTACAAGCAGTATGGCGACTCCGCCGCCGAGGTGGTGCAATCCGAGCCGTACCGGCTGGCCGACGAAGTTCGCGGCATCGGCTTTCTCACCGCCGACAGTATCGCGCGCGGCCTTGGTCTACCCCCCGATGACCCACGCCGGATTGCCGCCGGCCTGCGCCACACGCTCGGTCTCGCCAGCGCCGATGGCCACTGCTATCTCCCCGCCGGCGAACTTGTCGAACGTGCTGCCGAACTGCTTGAGGCGAACGTCGAATTTGTTGCCGAGGTTCTGGATGCGCCGGGATTGGTTGGTGAGATTGAGCGGAACGACGACAGACGACAGACGGCGGACGACGGACGCGCGGACAAGGGGCCGCGGGGACAAGGGGCCGCTGGTCGGTGGTCGGTGGTCGGTGGTCCGGCGTCACCGATCTACCTCAAACCGCTGGCCATGGCCGAAACCGGCGTTGCGGCCGCGATCCAGCGCCTGATGCGCGGCCCTTCGGAGATTGCCGCCTTCTACCATACCGCCAACTGGGAGCGGGTCTTCGCGCACCTGGCCGAGCGGCGTGGCATGCACCTTAGTTCACGTCAGCAGGAAGCGGTGCAGATGGCGCTCACATCGAAGGTGAGTATCCTCACCGGCGGGCCCGGCACGGGCAAAACCACCAGCCTGCGCGCTCTAATCACGCTGCTCATTGCGCGCGGCTACAAACCATTGTTGGCTTCGCCTACCGGCCGGGCTGCAAAACGCATGGCTGAAGCTACCGGCGCCGAGGCAAAAACAATCCATCGTTTGCTCGAATATGCGCCCGGCGGGGGCGGGGCATTCCGGCGTAACGCCGACTGGCCGCTGGAGTGTGCGCTACTGATCATCGATGAGGTGAGTATGCTCGATATCTTACTTGCCAATCATCTGCTCAAGGCTGTGCCGCCCCATGCCCATGTGTTGCTCGTGGGCGACGCCAACCAGTTGCCGAGCGTTGGCCCCGGCGGGGTGCTGCGCGACTTGCTCGCCAGCGGCGTTGTGCCGAGTGTGCACCTAGACGCGATTTTTCGTCAGGCTGCCGGCAGCGGGATCGCCGAGAGTGCGCGCCGGATCAACACCGGCGAACCGCCCGAGCTTCAAGGCCACAACGACTTCTTCTTCTTCAACGCACCCGACGCCGAGCAGTGCGCCGTCCGCACCGTCGAACTGGTTGCCGAACGTATTCCGCGCCGCTTCGGCTACGACCCACGGCGTGACATTCAGGTACTGGCGCCGACACACAAGGGCGCCGCCGGGGTGGCCAACTTGAATCGGCTCCTGCAGGCCGCGCTCAATCCACCGGCGCTGGGTGTGGCCGAAAAGAGCTTCGGCGCGACGATCTTTCGTGTCGGCGACCGGGTGATCCAGCAGCGTAACAACTATGACCTTGATGTGTTTAATGGGGATGTCGGCGTGGTGGCGGCGATCGACCACGAGGAACAACTGCTGCGCGTCCATTTCGATGACGAGCGTAGCATTGCCTACGACTTCGCCATCCTCGACGAGTTAGCTCTGGCTTACGCCCTGAGCGTCCACAAAAGCCAGGGCGGCGAATACCCGGTAGTGGTATTGGCCTTTCTGATGGCCCATTACGCTATGCTCGAGCGCAACTTGCTGTACACGGCGATCACCCGCGCCCGCGAATTGGCCGTCATCGTCGGTGATCGGCGCGCCATCGACGTGGCCGTAGCGACCGAACGCGCTCACGAACGCTATACAGGGTTGGTGGAACGGTTGCGCTAACACCTTTTGTTACGCACTTCATGCGGTGGAGGTGCGCAGGGCAGAAGCTATGGAGCGCGTGGAGGGCGTGGTTCGCGGTTCTTCGTTCTGTCCCTGCCACCCTACGCCGTTTCGAGTTTAGCCGGACGAGCCTGGGGGAGCGCACTCTCGCCGGATGGCGGAAGCGTATTGCAGAGCTGAATCGATTGACGCTGCAGTTCAGTGGCGGTACGCCGGGCCTCCGGGCTGAACGTGCCGTCAAGGGCGAGGAGGATGCCGGTAGGACAGCGATGCAGGCTAAGCGTATCGGCTAGATCTTGTACATCGGCTGCACAGATCAGCGGACGTTGCTGCGCTAAGACCAGCAGTGGCGCGCCCTGAGCGTCAGTCAGCGTCAGCAACCAACGATTTGTGCGCAACTGCTCGATCCGTACTACCGTGTAGCCCGCAGCTCGCGCCTGTCGCGTCAACTCTGCCGTTGTGGGATATACTGCCATGTCCCGCTCCACTCGTTTTTATGGATCGACCACCGTGTCGTAACACCAGGCAAGGTGCAAGCTCAGGCACATCCAAATAGAGACATTCCGGATCAGCACACAAGGCTGAATGCTGCGTTCTGGCCTATAAATTTCATCAACTTTACCGGGAATTAACTACAGTATACCATAACTGCCTTCGTTGCCTGTCTTACGAAATGTTAACCAGATTACTCAGGCCCGCCACGCTTCAATTCCTCGGATTTGCCGCTTTGCCGCTTTGCTGCTTTACTGCTCCAAGAGTACGCACACCGCTCGGTACTAACGCCCTATAGGCTTTAGCGCATTAGAAAGCTATACTCAGCCATGACGCCCACTACCGGGCGGCCCTCCTACATTCTTGTTTACTTCGCCCTACGAGGAGAGCCATGCGCTTTTTATTGGATCAGCGTTCACACGAAGAACTTCTGGAACGCCGCCTACATTCCCGTGATTGCTACGTGCGCGGCCAGGAGTATTGCCATCATCTCTATATCGACGGCGTCAAATATACCGTCGCCCGTGCTGTCTACGCCTGCATCAAAGAGGCCCAGGCCAAAAACGACAGTGATGCACTTCTGCACCTGAATATGCATGTGCAAGACCTGGAACGCCTGATTCAAGAAGCGCGCATGCGCGGCGAAAACGTTGGCGGATTACGCTCCCTCGGCGACCCACCGCCCACTGAGGAAGAGTCGCGGCCGCAGTTGCACAACGGCTTTACGCCCGTAATGCCCCAGACGATCGAGGAGACTGGGCTCAACCGCACCTTTCTCACCGAACACCTGATGCGCATCCTCTACAACAAAGGCCGGGCTACCGGCCGTGAACTCGCCGACGCAATGTGCCTCTTTTATGCAATCGTCGACCAATTGCTGGCCGACCTGCGCAATATCGAGCAGATCGATATCATTGGACAGCGCGGCTACGGCGACATCAACTACGAATATGCGCTTACCCCGCGTGGCCAGGAGGGGGCGGCAGCGGCTCTGTCAAAAACCCAGTACACCGGCCCATGCCCTGTTCTTGTCGATGAGTGGATCGCCTCGGTGCAAGCTCAGACGGTGAAGAACGTCAAAGTAACCCGGCGGAACATCCGCGAGGCTTTTGACGGCCTGGTGATCGACGAATCGATCTTGAACATGGTTGGCCCGGCGGTGAACAGTGGCTCATCCGTGATGCTCTTCGGCTACCCCGGGAATGGCAAAACCACAATCGCCGAGCGGATCACGCACCTGATGGGCGATGATGTCTTTATTCCCAACACCATCTACGCCGATGGCGCAATTATCAAAATGTATGATGCCGTCATCCACGACCCGGCGCGTAAACCGCTTCCTGAAGGGCTAGAGTATGATAGCCGCTGGGTGCGGATCGGGCGGCCAGTGGTAGTGGTGGGCGGTGAGTTGACCTTAGATCAGTTAAACCTGATCTACAACGGCACCTCGAAAACCTACGAAGCGCCGTTTCAGATGAAAGCCAACTGCGGGATCTTCCTGATCGACGACTTCGGGCGTCAGCAGGTGCGGGTCTTCGATCTGCTGAACCGCTGGATCGTGCCGCTGGAAAAGCGCTACGACTATCTCAATACCGTTACCGGCCAGAAGATCCAGATCCCCTTCGACCAGTTAATCATGTTCAGTACCAATCTCGATCCGAAAGATCTCGGCGACGACGCACTATTGCGCCGGATCAAGTTCAAGTTCGAGATCATTGACCCGACTGAAGAGCAGTTCCGCGAGATCTGGAAGATTATGTGCAAAGTGCGCAAGGTTCCCTATGACGAGCGCGGGATCGACTATCTGATTCGTAAGTGGTATACCCCCGATGAGCGACCGTTTCGCATGTGTCAGCCCCGCGACATCATCGATCAAATGCTCTCGATTGCGCGCTATAACATGGAAACACCAATGCTCAGCGCCGACCTGATCGACTCGGCTTGTTTAACTTACTTCCCCAGCAAAGAGAAAAAGAACTTCGGCGCCAAAGTGCGGTTGGATCTTTAAGTAAAGCCCTGTCCGGTGCGGCACGTAGTGAACTTCCGGTCGAAACCCGCTTTCAGGCCGCACCGAACAGTTGTTACTACGTCAATCCTCTAGACATAAATACTATCGAAACCAGATCGGGCCGCTCTGTGGCCCGATTTCGTTGTCCTAATGCCTTGTGATGTCCTGCGCAAACTTCGGTAAAGGTTCGACAAGGCCATGCGTTTCAGCTATAATTCTTTGTAGCACTAACTATAGATAATTCCACTGGCAGCAACCTGGCAACAGGCTAGAAAGCGACGCGCTCAACTGAGCCATAATGTGTGGGGTGTACTGACGCAGCCACGCTTGTTTGGGTATGCGTTGAAAGGATTTCGCGATGACAGGGGTAATGACGCTCACCCGTTCGTCGATCGGTAAAAAAGTGATCATGGCGCTCACCGGCTTTGTGCTGGTGGGGTTTGTGGTGTTCCACATGTATGGCAACACCAAAATGTTCGCCGGGCCGGAGGCGTTTAACGAATACGCCGTTGGCCTGCGCAAGGTCGGTTACCCCATTTTTGGTTATGAGCATCTGCTCTGGGTGGCGCGTGGTGCGCTCATCGCCAGTGTATTCGGCCATATCTGGGCGGCTGTCTCGCTCACGCTACAATCGCGCCAGACGGCGATGGCCAATAGTGTCAGCGGTATGTCGCGCTACGGCCAGAAGAAGCTGCAAACGCGCAGTTATGCGGCCTATACGATGCGCTACGGCGGGATCGTGCTGCTGCTGTTTATCATTTATCACATTCTACATCTTACTTTTGGGGCCGTGGGTTATGCGCCCGGCACGTTTATTCACCCCGAAGGTGAGGTGTATCAAGTTTACAATAATGTCGTCGCCGGCTTCCAGAACCCGTTGATTGTCGGCTTCTACCTGCTGACAATGGTTTTCCTAACCTTGCATTTGTACCACGGCGTGTGGAGCATGTTCCAAACGCTTGGTCTGAATAATGCCAAGTACAGTCTGATGTTCCGCGCCCTCTCGGTAGTGATCGCGGGGGTCGTGGCAATTGGTAATATCACCTTTCCACTGGCCGTATTTTTCGGCGCAGTGCAGTGACACGGCGATCCCTGATGGCGGTAAATAGCATCCTGCCA
>JBBRUG010000235.1:0-9679 GCA_038247995.1 Chloroflexales bacterium
GGAGGGTTTTTGCCGTTGCCCGCACCCCCAACCCCCTTCGGCTACGCTCAGAGCAGGCCGCTCCCTGAGCGGGAGCGGGGCTTCCGACAGCATCAGGACGCCGAATCTGCGGCGGCTCCCCCTGCTCCACGTGAGGGAGCAAAGGGCTGGGGGGATGCGGGGAATAGCGCATTGGGACGCGATCCTGTAAAAACCCTACACCTGCAAGGAGCAGGGGGCTGGGGGGATGCGGGGAATAGCGCATTGGGACGCGATCCTGTAAAAACCCTACACCTGCAAGCATCCGCATCCCCCCAAGGCGAACGGCAATGCCGCTGCAATTGATCCGCCCATGCCGGCCGCGCCGAGCAAGAGCGCCAACGTAGTCAACCCGCGCATCACATTCGACAGCAGCGGCACCGACTTGACTAAAGCATACCGAACGCCTGCAATCAGACTTCTAGCAATACCGGCGAGCATGGCCAACCGCCGATCGCGGCGAAACCGAACGCCAGCAGACTCCCGCCACTACCGGCCAGCAGCAGCCAGCGTCGATCGGTGAGGCGGTCGTGCCCGGCGCGTGCATCGCACCAGATCGTTCCAGGCGGCAACGCCTACAGCAAAACAGCCCGGCACAAGCAGGGCTGCAAGAAGTTACGCAAGCGTTGGTCGGCTGGTTACGCTGAGCAGGCTACAGAGCGTAGCGCACGTCAGATAAGGCACACTAACCGCTTTGAAACCTTGCCTAGCTTCCGTTCTCACGCGCTAGGTAGTAGGTCATGCTGTGAAGTACAGCGACCGGATCGATATAGCGTACCCAGACGTGATCCGGCACTTGCAGAATAATCGGGGCATAACACAGCAGAGCGCGCACCCCCGCTTCAACCAGCATATCGGCCACCGTTTGCGCTGTGGCAGCAGGCACCGAAATGATCGCCAGGCGCACAGACTGCTCCTGAATCAGCGGTGCGGCATGGGTAAAGGCCTGGATCTCAAGATCGCCGACACGCTGGCCAACCTTCTGCGGGTCGGTATCGAAGAGGCCGACAATTTCGAGGCCCTGGGTGTGAAAACCCTCGTACCGAGCGATCGCCTGACCCAGGTGGCCCACACCCACAAGCACCACCGGCCAGCGATGGGTTAGCCCGAGAATGCGTTCGATATGAGTCAGCAACTTCTCGACGTCGTAACCGATACCCTGCTTACCGAACTCACCAAAATAGGACAGATCTTTGCGGATCTGCGCGGCAGTGACATTGATCCGCTCACCGAGCTCCTGCGAGGAGACCGATTGAATACCCTCATCGAGCAAGTAACGCAAGCTGCGGGCATACAGGGGCAAGCGGCGAATAACAACATCGGGGGGGGCTTCAAGGCGTTCCACGGGCGCCTCCGGCATGTCGTTCTGCGATTTCGTGAAGTGTAGCACGATGTTTCAAGCCATGTCAAGGCATACGCGGCACTCCGAAGCGTCCTGATGGTTAAGCAATGTCTGTGGCGTAGGGGCACAGTACGGCGATCCTACGCCACACCAAGCTATTTTTTTCGATTCGGCATGCGGAAGGTGAACAGATTCGGGCGTTCGAGCTCGGGCGTTTGCAAGAAATCCGCCTCGCCGGGGCGCAGATTGGGCCGCGTTTCCAGCCAGGCGTCGCGTTGTTCCTTCGCGCTGCGCAACACTTCTTCCAGCGCATCGGCATCGCCGGCGCCAATCTGTTCACGCAGTTCGATCAGTGTACGCACCGTGTCGTTGATCCAGCGTGTCAGGCCGATCGGGTTGGTCAGAAGAATATCGCGGTGCATCTCCGGGTCGCCGGAGGCCAGGCGACTTACATCGCGGAAGCCGGTGGCGGCGAGCGGCGCCATTTCGCGCCAGGCCGGGCTATCGCCGGTGGCCTTCATCAACGCTACAGAGAGCAGCAACGGCAGATGTGAAATTCCGGCTACGTAAGCATCGTGCTCTTCGGGGTCTATATAGTAAGGTTTGGCGCCGATTGCGCGCACCAGCGCCTCGACGGCATCGATCGCCTCACGGCTGATGCTGCGCCCCACGGTGAGGCAGTAGATCGCACCCCTGAACAGCTCAGGGTCGGCATTTGTCGCACCGGCTTGTTCCTTCCCCGCCATCGGGTGGCCACCGATAAAGTTCAGGCTACTGGGCAGCAATTCGGCCGCCCACGTCGCCACCTGCGCTTTGGTGCTGGCAACATCGGTTACCACGGCGCCGGCGGGCAGTAAGATCGCGAGTTGTTGGAAGATCTCGCGTACGGCGAGCACCGGCACGGCCACAAAGACCACCTGCGCATCGCGCACAGCCTCGGCAAGCGTTCGCGTCTCTTTGTCGATCGCTAAGCGCCCGCGGGCCTCTTTTACGGCGCGAGGATCACTATCAAAGCCCACCACCTCGATCGGCCCGATCCCAGTCTCTTTTGGGTCGATACTGCGCAGCGCCATACCCAATGACGCGCCGATTAACCCCAATCCAACAATGGCGATGCGTACCATGGGATCCTCCTCCTCGCACTAATGCAAAAGGTAAATAAGGTGTAGACGCCGTCGCTGCGCCTACACCGGCCGCCTAAATGCTGACTCCTGAATCCTGACTCCTGGAAAAAGTGTACCACAGCATCAGTTTGCCGCTCCCCGGCACTTCTGCTATACTTCGTCGGCACAAATGTTTTTGTTTTACGGAGCGAATACCATATGCAGCTTCTTTATCTTGATCCGCGCCAACTCGAGTCGGACCCGGAAGGCGTGCGCGAAGATCCGGGCGATGTCGCGGGCCTTGCAGCGACGATCGCCGAGCGCGGCTTACTGCAACCGCTCGGTGTAGTCGCGGTCGGCGGCGGACAGTATCGGGTAGTCTATGGTGGACGACGACGCGCGGCGGCGATCCAGCTTGGCCTGGAGCGCGTGCCTTGCATCGTGCTCGACGCCGATGATCCAGATCTCCTGCTGCGCCAGTTGATCGAGAATGTCCAGCGCCAGGATCTGAATGATGTCGAACAGGCGCGTGCGTATGCGCGTCTGCGCGCACAGATCGTGGCCGAGCGTGGCAAACTGCCCGAGAACGATCTCGATGAGGCGGTCGGCGAGGCAGTAGGGGTTACGGGGCGCACTGTGCGGCGTTATCTTGGCCTGCTTGATCTGCCCGACGAGGTACAGCAGATGCTGCGGCGCGGCGAGTTGAACGTCACCCAGGCGCAACACCTCCGCCGCGTCTCCAGCCCGAAAACACAACTCGAATTGGCGCGTTTCGCCGCCGAAGAAGGTATGTCGGCCGCCGAGTTGAGCAAACTGGTGACGTACTTTGCCGCCAACCCGAACCTCACCCTGGAGACGGCATTGCAGGCGCTTGAGGCGGGCGAAGAACTGCGCACGAGCCTGAGCGGCCCTGAGGTGCGGATCGCCGGCGGCGCGCTGAGCAAAACCGGCGTTGGCACCGTAGATCGCGAAGAGAGCGAGGCCGGGTTCTGGGACGATGCGGAGGAGCCGGTCGATGAAGGCGCCTACTTACGTGTCGAGGATGACACGATCGAGAACCAGCCGAAGAATAAGGCGCGGGTGTTCCGCATTCGTTCGCTTGATCAGATGGTCGATGAGACCGACCGGCTCTCACGGGCCTATGCTGAAGGCGATCTGGGGAAGTGGGTGCAGTCCGACGATGGCGCGCCCTTTAAGGTACGGCTCCTGCTCAAGCAGCTCGAAAGCCTCGCGCGGGGCTTGCGCGAAGTGGTCCAGCGCAATGGCTGGGTAGTTGAAGAATAGGTATGCACACCCCAAAGCCCCTAGCTTAAGCTAGGGGCTTTGGGGATTCATGAGCGTTTGCCCTGGAATAGCTCAATCAGTTCGGCGATCGTGCGCTCACGCGGCTGATCGTCGTCGCCGAGGCAGTTGCTGGCATAACACTGCAGCACAAGGCTGTTGACACTCGCCAATGCCGATTTGACCGCCGTAACCTGATTGACGATCTCGCGGCAGTCGCGGCCTTCTTCCACCATACGCTGCACGCCACGAACCTGGCCCTCGATGCGCCGCAGGCGTAAGAGCACGTCTTCACGCCGTTCGGGCGCAAGAGCACGCACAGAGTCAGCCATGATTAGATCCTATTAGCAGTGGGCACATCCACTGCGCCTCTTGTGGGCATGCGGCGCGCCGCCCCACGCCGAGTGGACGGCTCAATCGTTATGCTCGCCGCTGTAAGGGGCGCACGCGAGCGCTCATACGAGCAGGGATTTAGGCGAGGCGCGTCGCGACAGGCCCATTTCGCAAGGTTTGGGCCGGTACGTGATCAAAGCACCTTGTTAAACTCTTCGCGGTAGGCAGCCTCGGAGCGCGAGCCGACGAGCCGCGTTACTTCCTGGCCATCCTTGAAGATGATCAGCGTGGGAATGCCCTGAATGCCGAGCTGTCCGGCCCACTGAATCTCGTCGTCGGTGTTGACCTTGGCAATCGTCAGCTTGCCATCGTACTCACCGGCCAGCTTTTCCAGTGCCGGCGCGATCGCCCGACAAGGGCCGCACCAGGGCGCCCAGAAATCTACAACCACCGGATGCGCGGCTTTCAGTACCTTCTGCTCAAAATCGGCGTCCGTAACTGGAATTGGCTTTGCCATTGGGAAATCCTTCCTTGGGCGACAATCGCCCGCATGGTGTCTATCGTGAGAATGGGACAGCCTTACGCATACCCCCTATGGGTATAGTGTACCTTATTGGTGCGCTTTGTCAAGTCCGCATCCAAGTGTGAGCCTGCGGCTATGCTATACTGCAAATACAGATAGATCTATGCAGTCAGGGTACTGTTTCAAGGCGAAGCGTTAGCGCTTCCACGCAGGTATGAGCCGTATGGAGGCGCACGCCCACGCCGGTTATGCCCTGCGTCAACCTGGTAAAACAGTACTGTAAGGAGCAGCAAGTGAGCACGCTTGGTAAGGATGTTACGATCACGTTTGTCGGCCATGGCACGTTTCATGTGCGCACCCCGGAAGGGCGGGGGATCTTAATTGATGCCTGGGTCGACAGCAACCCGGTCTGTCCGGAGCCGCTCAAGCGCAGCGTACGCGAGAATCTTGCAGCGATCTTTCTCACTCACGGCCACTTCGACCATATTGCCGACGCAATGGAGATCACGCGCGCAACCAAGGCGCCGATTGTCTGCCAGTACGATATGGTGCCCTACCTGGAGGGTCAGGGTTGTTCCGGTGAGCACCTAATTGGCTTCAATAAAGGCGGCACGGTGACTGTCGCCGATGTACGCGCAACGATGACCAACGCGCATCACTCCAGCACGATCCACGAGAACGGCCAGATTATTAGCCTCGGCACCCCCGCCGGGTATGTGTTGCGCTTCAGCAACGGCTTTACGATCTACCACACCGGCGATACATCCGTCACGATGGATATGCAGATTATCGGCGACCTCTACAAGCCCGATTTGGTCATTCTGCCGATCGGTGATCATTTTACAATGGATCCCCGTCAGGCAGCCTATGCGCTGAAGCTAATCGGCGCGAAATATGCTATTCCCGAGCACTATGGAACCTTCCCAATCCTGACAGGCACACCCGAGGCATTGGTGGAGCATTGTAAAGAATTCAGCGTGAGCACTGAGGTGATCGCGCTCAAGCCAGGCGAGTCGGTGTCGTAGGTATGAAACTTATTTTGCCGATGCAAATTCAGACCGAACTGGCCCCGCACATTCCCGCCGCGATCGAGGTGGCATGGGTTGATCCCGAAGGACATTTTACCGGCAACCCTGCCGATGCTGTCGGCTATTTTCGCTGGTGGACAGGGCGACCGGTGCTCGATAAAGTTCTGGCTGCAGCGCCGGGGTTGCGCTGGATGCATACACCGAGCGCCGGCGTCGATCATCTGCTCATCCCGGAAGTGCTCGACCGCGACATTACGCTGACAAACAGCGCCGGGGTACACGCCATCCCAATTGCCGAATTCGTGTTGGCGCTCATCCTCAGCCGGGCAAAGGGTTTGTTGGACTACAACGCAGCTCAGGCCGATCGGCGCTGGGATCGCAATGTGACGCCCTTTGAACTGTTTGAGCACACGATGCTGATTGTCGGCATTGGCGGAATCGGCCAGGCAATCGCCGAGCGTGCCGCCGGCTTTGGCATGCGCGTCTGGGGCAGTCGGCGCACACCGCGCCCAATGCCGGGCGTTGAGCGGGTGGTTGGCGAGGGTGAATGGCGCGATCTGCTGCCCGAAGCCGATTATGTCGTACTCGCTACACCGCTTACCCCGGCGACCCGCGGGATCATCAATACCGCCGCCTTCGCCGCGATGCACGATGAAGCCTATCTGATCAACATTGCGCGCGGCGCCATTATCGACGAGCCGGCGCTCATTCACGCATTGCAAACCAATCAAATTGGCGGCGCCGCCCTCGACACCTTCGACGAGGAGCCGTTGCCCCCCGACAGCCCGCTCTGGGCGCTGCCGAATGTGACAATTACGCCCCATGCAACGGCTCACTCGCCCCGCATGCGCGAGCGTCAGATTATCCTGTTCACCGAAAATGTGCGCCGGATGCAGGCCGGTGAAGCGCTGTTAAATGTAGTGGATAAGGCAGCCGGATACTGAGAACAGCCGAACAATGGAACAACACGTGAACTGTTCCTTTGTTCCTTTGGCCCTTGGCTCCAAATTAACAGAAGAGGATCCTGATTATGCTTGAGCATTTACGTACGTCCGACCCCGAGATTGCCGCGCTGATCGATAGTGAAGCGCAGCGGCAGCGCGAAGGATTAGAGTTGATCGCCAGTGAGAATTACACCAGCCTGGCGGTGATGGAAGCCCAAAGCTCGGTATTGACCAACAAATATGCCGAGGGCTTGCCCGGCAAACGCTACTATGGCGGCTGTGAGTTTGTTGATGTGATCGAGACGATCGCGATCAACCGAGCACGCGAACTGTTCGGCGCCGAGATGGTCAATGTTCAGCCCCATAGCGGCGCCCAGGCGAACATTGCCGTCTTTACTGCGCTCTTGCAGCCCGGCGATTCCATCCTGGGGATGCGGCTTGATCACGGCGGCCACCTGACCCACGGCAGCCCGGTGAACTTCTCGGGGCGTTGGTACGATGTGCAATTCTATGGCGTCGATCTAGCGAGCGGCCAGATCGATTATGACGACTTGCTTCAGAAGGCCAAGGCCGCCCGACCTAAGCTGATCACCTCGGGCGCCAGCGCTTACCCGCGGATCATCGATTTTGTCCGCATGCGCGCGATCGCCGATGAGGTCGGCGCACTGCTCATGGCCGACATCGCCCATATTGCCGGGCTGGTCGCCGCCGGTGAGCACCCCTCGCCCGTGGGCCTGGCCCATATTGTCACCACGACCACGCACAAAACCCTGCGCGGTCCGCGCGGCGGCATGATCATGGCCCAGGAAGATCTGGGCAAGCGGCTGAATAGTTCAGTCTTCCCCGGTACGCAGGGTGGCCCGCTGATGCATGTAATCGCGGGCAAGGCGGTGGCTTTTGCCGAAGCGCTACGCCCCGAATTTAAGACCTATGCTGCCCAGATCCGGCGTAATGCGCGCGTCCTGGCCGACGCACTCACGGCGCACGGCGTCAAGCTGATCAGCGGCGGCACCGAGAACCACCTGATGCTGGCCGACTTGAGTGGATTGGGCATTACCGGCGCGCAGGCGCAGAACGCCCTCGACCGGGCCGGGATCACGGTGAACAAGAACACCATCCCCGACGACCCGCAACCGCCGATGCGCACGAGCGGCATCCGCATTGGGACGCCCGCCGTGACCACGCGGGGCATGGGCGAGGCCGAAATGACGCAGATCGCGGCCTGGATTGGGGCCGTGCTGGAGAATGTCGACGACCGTGAAGCGCAGGCGCGCATCGCCGACGAAGTGCGTGAACTATGTACGAACTTTCCCGTCCCGGCGGATATGGTACAGGTATAATTTGTTGCAGCGGTGTGGCGACTGCGCCGCCGCACCGCTGCAATTCCTCACCAGACTTCGGCGGGGCGGCGAAAGAAGCTGCCGATAACGCTGAGCACCATTCCCACTGTTCCAACCACAATTAAGGCCGCGCCAAAGAGCCGCTGGCGCAGGTCGAGGCTCTCGCGGAGGTCTACGGCGCTGCGTAGGCGCCCCTGATCGCCGAGGGCGGCGAATTCGGCGGCGGCAGCGTCGGCGGCGGCGCGCGCTTGTGGTAAGCGAAAGCGCTGGGCCAGCATATCGGCGGCGCCTAGCTGCGCATTGGCCGTCAAGCCCCGCGATGCCCGTTCAGCGTAGACCGCCAGCACATCAGCCTGACGCGGATCATCGAGCCGGCGGTAAGCTTCCTCAGCCGCAACAATCAACTCGGCGGCGCGCGCATAATCGGCCTGTTCAAGCGCATTGCGCGCCGACTCGATAATCCCTTCGGCGCGCATCCCCGCTTCACTGCGCGCCAGCAGCGCCTCAGCTTCGGCAATGGTTGTCGCGGGCTGAGTATCGCTGTTGCGACTCAGCCATTCCAACGCCTGGCGCAACTCCTCAGCCGCTTGCGCGTACGCGCCCTGCCCGATCAGATTTGCGGCATAGGTCAGATCATACGTTTGGAGCGCACTGCGGCGATATCCCTCATCAAGATAGTCCGGCAGCCAGGCCCGCCACTCTTGTTCAAGGGCCGTAGCGCTCACGCCATAGGCGCGTTCGAGCGCTGAACGGTAGCCGCTGCTGCGGGCGCTGATCGTCAGGAAGTCGCGGAAGGCCACAAAGCCGCTGCGCTCGACGAGGAACGCAACGACGGCAAGGGTTTGCGGATAGCTCACCGCGGGGGCGCCATAGATCGCATCGCGATTGTCGAAGTCGCTCCAGAGCAGCAGACGACCCTGATCGGCCGACTGGCGCAGGGCGGCAACTTTAAATTCAAGATCCTCGGCCGGACGCTCCAGGTACTGCGCAATCCCCTCTTGAAAGCCGGTGTTCAAGCGATTCTCAGTCAAATCAGCGGCAACAATATGGGTCAGTTCGTGGCGCACATTATTTTGCACCTGTTCTTCGCTCTGGGCGAGGGTGCGCTCGATGATGATCACCAGTTCACGCCGCCGGAAGTCGGCGTGGGCCACAACACCCGGCACATTCCGCGCCTGCGGGTTGATCTGATAATAATCTTCGCTGGTCGGGAAGAGCCGCAAGGTAAGCGGCGCAGCCGTACGAAAGCTGAACACTGCCGCCACTTCTTCGTAGATCGCGTCGACGAAACCGGCGTAACGCTCGACTTCGGCCTCGCTGCCCTCGGCGTAGAGCACGGTGAAGTAAGCCGTATCCCGGTCGCGCCAAGTGATCGGCGCCTGGGCCTGGACAGACACCGGAACGAAGAACACGGCCGCGATGGCCGCAATCAAGAGCGGGAGCAGCAGGCGGGCGAAATACTTCATAACGAGAGTCTACCATAGTCGAAATGCAAAAGGCAAAACAGTAAAGCGGTAAAACGCGAGAGCGGTAAAGCGGTAAAACGTGAGTGCAGAGGAGCGGTTTTTAGCCAATTAGCCCAGCACATCATATACTGCGCCCTGGGGCGTAAGCGTGCTGGAATATAACTGTGGGCCGGCGCTTGTCCAGGGCAGCGCTGCGGGTGGATCGGCACGCGCTAGAGCAGCACCCAGGTGGCGCCGTTGCTCAGGGGAGCTGTCGAGGCGGGTGCGCCCTAAGGTAAGGTGAGGCCGAAACGGGCGCGCC
>JBBRUG010000236.1:0-9656 GCA_038247995.1 Chloroflexales bacterium
ATGTGCGTGCGGCGAGCTTTACCAGCGCGCTTAACCCGGTGCTGGAAGCGCTTGGCTATGTGGCGATTGCGATTGTGGTGGTGGTGGGCGCGCTAAGCGTATTACGCGGCCAGGCGCTGCTCGGCGGCTCGCTGATCTCGTTGGGCACAATTGTAGCCTTTGTACAGTATGTGCAGCGCTTCAACCAACCCATCCAGCAGATCGCGGTGCTCTGGACGAACATCCAGAGCGCGATTGCCGGCGGTGAGCGGATCTTCGGGCTGCTCGACGAGAAGCCGGAGCTTGTCGATGCGCCGAATGCACCCAGCTTACCGCCGATCCAGGGCCGCGTAGTGTTCGACAACGTGGAGTTCAGCTATGGCGAGCGTCGGTCGAGTAATGGCGCCCTGCCCCAAAAAGAAAGCGCGCCGCCCGTCCAGACGCTGCGCGGCGTGTCGCTGGTAGCCGAGCCGGGGCAGACGATTGCGATTGTCGGCCCGACGGGCGCCGGCAAAACCACGATTGTGAACCTGATCCCGCGCTTCTATGATGTGCGCAGCGGGCGGGTGACGATCGACGGCCACGATGTGCGTGAGGTGACGGCGGCGAGTCTGCGCAGCCAGATCGGGATTGTGCTGCAAGATCCGTTTCTCTTCGCCGATACGGTGCTGAACAATATCCGCTACGGGCGGCTCGACGCGAGCGACGACGAGGTAATCGCCGCCGCAAAACTGGCTTCGGCGCATAGCTTTATTGAGCGACTGACCGACGGCTACCAGACCGTGCTCGGTGAGCGCGGCGGCGGGCTGAGCCAGGGGCAGCGCCAGTTGATCGCGATTGCGCGGGCCGCGTTGGCCCAACCGCGCATCCTGATCCTGGATGAAGCGACGAGCAGCGTCGATACGCGCACCGAGCGACTCATCCAAAAGGCCTTCGATGAACTGCTCACCGGGCGCACCAGCTTTGTCATTGCGCACCGCTTGAGCACCATCCGCAACGCCGACCAGGTGCTGATGGTCAAAGACGGCCAGATCGTTGAGCGTGGCACCCACGACGAATTGCTGGCCCTCCGTGGGCATTATTATGCGCTGTATAACAGCCAATTCCAATCCGACAGTCTGCCAGTCTGACAGTTCACAGTCTGACAGTTCACAGTCGGCAGTCTGACAGTTCACAGTCGGCAGTCTGACAGTTCACAGTCTGACAGTTCACAGTCGGCAGTCTGACAGTTCACGTTGTGCTGAATCCTGCCTTCCGACTCCTGACTCCTGAAACTTATGGTATACTAATCGCCAGTTTTGTTTATATGATTCGACAGGCAAAGGCCTGCCGTTGTGAGGAGTATTTCCGGAGATGATGCGTAATCGTTCTGCTGCTGGTGCTGCTGGTGCTGCTGGTGCTGCTGGTGCTGCCGGTGGCCGACCCCGTGGTCGCCGCCGCGAGTGTGAATTTACCAAACTTGGCATTCTGCCCGACTACAAAGACATCAAGCGTTTGCAAAAGTACGTCACCGCGCAGGGCAAGATCCTGCCCCGCCGCCGCACCGGCGTGACGGCGAAGATGCAGCGCCGGCTCTCGATCGCAATCAAGCGCGCGCGCCATCTGGCGTTGCTGCCCGCCGCCCCGTCGCACACCCGCGGCTAGGCAGCAAGCAGCAGACGCCTGCTGAACCAAAACCGCCGATCTTCGCTACAGCGACGATCGGCGGTTTTTTGTTGGCGGGCAGCAGTTTAGCGGCTCAGTCGTTCAATGCTTCACTGATCCAGCGTCACACCTAGTTCTTCCAGCCGTGGGCGCAGTAGAACTTCGGCGCCGAGCAGGCGTAGCCGTTCGAGCAGATATTCAGGACTGATCGTTTGGCGGCGCAGGATGCCCTCGGCGTCAACCTGATCATGTTTGCCTTCTTTCTCACCGCGGTCGAGAAGCAGCTTATGGAGCAGCACATCTTCGGGGGCGAGCACTTGAACCTGGGCGCCGAGCAGGGACATGCGGCGAAGTCGTTCAATCATGGGGCTATCGAGTAGGAAGGGATAGTTCTTGCCGCTGCGCCGAATACTCAAGTCGTCGAAGACCTTTATACCGCGCCAGAGGATGCGTTGGCCATCGAACTGCACCGCCTTTTGCGCGCTCTGAAGGAGCTGGACAACGTTTGGCAGTTGGCCGCGCATCACCAGTAGATCAACATCTTGAATGGGGCGACGATTACCATAGAGATGGGCTGCGGCGCCCGCGCACACGCCCCAGGGTTGCTTACTCGCATCGAGGAGGCGCTGCACGACTCCAAGGTTCCCAGCGATGAGTGACATTGAAAGCTCCTATGTCTGGGAGACCGCTCAACGATGCCCCAGCCATACTGCGCTGGGCAACATCATTTCGTAGAATTCGACGTGCGTTTCATAACGCCCGCGTCGAAAGAAGGGTACCAGATCGTTGTAACGAGGATCGTCGAGTAGCCGTAGCGCCGGATCGTTGCTGGCACTGCGCCATTCACTTTCAACATATTGAAAGCCGAGCCGCTCGTAGCAACGTACGGCGCGCAAGTTAAACGCAGCCACATCGAGGCGCAGCGCGGCGAAACCGAGATTGGTGAAATAGTGGTTAAGGAAGAGCCGTAGCGCCTCCGTGCCCAGGCCCTGACTTACATAGAGCTGCCCAACCGAAATACCCAGGCGCGCACTTGAGTGATCATTTTGTACTTCGCGCAACGAGATCCGACCGATTAGGCGTCCGTTGCGATCATCGACGGCCCAGACAAAACGCTGGGCGCTCCAACCACCGAACGCGAAATCGTCGAGTTTGTAGGAACGCGGAATATTCCAAAGGCTGTTGAATGGCTCGGTATAGCGCGGCCACAGTTCTTGCGCCAGCGTATCGCGGCGCTGCCAGGCGCGCAAGCGCACCCGCTCACCGGAAATGCTTCGCTCGCTTGCGTAGTTGCTCACCGTACCTCCGCTCATTCCTGGCGTCGCAGATACCGTTGCGACATCCATCCTTCATACGCCTGCCCGTTAACGACTGTTTGCACGCGCAGCCATTCGATGGTGCCATTCACAACTGGGCCTTCGAGGTAACGCACTGGTGTGCCGTTTGGTACCAGGGTCAGGATGTTTGTATCGTCGTCGGCATTGGGGGTGCTGCGGATGTTCAGCCCTTCGGCGACATTGACGAGATAGATTTCATTATTGCCGAGCAGTTCGTTGATCCAGCCCAACGGGCCGTTAGCATCGGCCGTCGGCACACCGGGGAGCGTCGGGCGATCCGGGAAGCTGGGCAAGGCCGGGAGTTGCACACTCGGTAGGCTTGGCACCAGGTTGGTAGCGGCGACATACCCCGCGCCGGCGACGATCAGGATCAGAGTAAGCATCAGCATCAGGCCCAACAACCCGTGCATAAAGCTGCGTTGGCGGCGCGTCTGGGCATCGATCGGCTGTGGGCCGGCCTGCCGGTTCGGCAGGTAACGCGACATGCCGGTAAGCCCGCTGCGGCGCGGCGGAGTCTGTACGGGGGGCTGATCAGCGGAATCGGGGGCAGCAGCGCCGGGGGCCGCAGAGACGCCCCGCCGGGCCGTCTGTACGGGGGCAGCAGCGCCGGGGGCCGCAGAGACGCCCCGCCGGGGCGTCTGTACGGGGGCCAGTTGCCGCGTTTCCGCGCTGAGTTCACGCCAGAGCGCGTCGAGTGCTTCGCCGAAGGCGACGGCGTCGGGAAGGCGTTGGTCGGGGAAGCGCGCAGTCGCCTGGGCTACCAGCGCTTCCGTCGTGGGCAGATACAGGGCCGGGCGCGTCTGGGCGAGCGTTGGGAGGCGGATATTGAGATGCGCTAGCGCAACACTGTGCGCGTCGGGGCCGCTGACGGGCCGCACACCGGTGATCAGTTCATAGAGCAAAATGCCAAGTGCATATACGGCGGAGGCCGGCGTGGCTGGGGCGCCTTCACTCAGTTCGGGCGCCCGATAATGCGCCTGGTCGAACAGTGCATCGGTCGGTGTGAGTTGCCAGGAATCGACCAGTTTCACGCGGCCTTCATTGACGAGAAGCACATTGCTGCTGCTGATCGGCGGATGGTAGAGACCTGCCGGCAGTTCGGGGCTGCGCCCGGCCTGACAGGCGGCTACAGCGCCGGCGACCTGGCGTACATAGAGTAGCGCCTGTTCAACCGTAAGCATCCCGAGCGTATGTAGGGAACGCCCAGTGGCATATTCGGCGATCATAAACGGACGCCCGTTCACCTCACCGCTATCGAAAACTTCGAGCAGTGCCGGGTGCGAACGGCGCGCTCCAGCGCTGATTTCGGCCTGAAAGCGCTGGACGGCACGTTGTTGGCCGGCCAGATCCTTGCGCAGAAAGGCCAACAAGACCCGGCGCTGCAACCGCTCATCGGTAGCGGTATATACAGCGGCGAGGCGCGTATCGCCCAAGTGCTCGTGGACGCGGTAGCGCCCAAAGAGCACCGGTGTAGCTGTAGGCGTGGCGGAAGAATCAGCCATTAGATCATACGGACGGCGCGGGAGCAGCGGGCTTCCGCGCCGTAACAAGTTCATAGTGTCCAGGTTGCCACGGGCGAATCAGGGTGTCGCGCAATCCTAGTTGCCGCAGTTCAGCTTGCAATTGCGCACCCGGCAGCGCGCGGAAGGGTAACAGCCGCGCCCAATTGTCCGGCACCTTGCTGATCAGCAGTGTACCGCCGGGGCGCAACACGCGGGCCATTTCCGCCAGCGCACGGCGTGGATGGGGGAAGTATTCAAGCGCTTCTAAGCATGTTACCAGATCAAACTGCGCATCGCTCCAGGGTAGCTGTCCGGCTTCACCCTGGTGCCAGCGAACCGGCGCCGTAGCGCAGATTGCCTGCTGCTTGGCGCGCGCCTGATCGAGCATCTGCATGGTAAGGTCGAGGGCGTCGATGCTGCCGTGAAAGCTCGGCGCGCTACAGAGCAACAGCGGTACGCGCCCCGTGCCGGTCGCTACATCGAGCACCTGCGGGTGCTGAACATGGTTGCATGCGGCCAACAAGCTGGGTAGCAACTGATCGGGATCAGCGCTGATCGAGCCGGCGCGGATCGCATCATAGTGCGGTGCGCCGAAACGATACACTGTGCGCACCGCCCACGAACCGAAGTAGGCGCCTTCAGCAATGACGATCAGCCAGTAGCCGAGTGCCAACGCCCCCGCACCGCTAAGCGCCCCAAGCAGCCAGATAGTCATAATGGAGGATTATAGCACGTCACCCGGTAGGGCCGAAGCATTCGCGCAGCGAATAGCTTCGGTCTTACGCACATGGGCGCGCTGTGTGCGGGCATGGACGTGGTGTGCGCAGCACATGCTTCGGCCTTGCCACATGGTCGCTGGATCGCCGGGGCGTGGGGCCGATGGGTCGACGCGCGCCCTGCGGCACCGCGTCACGCCAAACACGCCTCGATCGTCAGCGCAAAACGTTCGACAGCTTCATCGGCTTGCGCGATGGTAAGTATGAGCGGGGGGCAGAAGCGCACGGTTGAAGCGCCGCAGGTAAGCACAAGCAGGCCCTTGCGGAAGGCTTCTTCCATGATTGCGTCGGCGAGCTTGGCGGCCGGTTGGCCAGTGGCCGGGTCGATAAACTCGACGCCGAGCATCAGGCCGCGCCCGCGCACTGCACCGATCTGCGGGAACCGTGCGGCGAGCGCTTCCAAGCGCTGCTTCAGGTGTGCGCCGACGGTGGCCGCGTTCGCCATCAAGGTTTCCTCAACCATGTGCAGCAATTCCAGGGTGACGGCGCATGTAAGGCCGTTCCCGCCGTAGGTGTTGCCGTGGGAGCCGGGTTGCCACTTGCTGGCGTGCGTGGTGCGGGCAATCATCGCACCAATCGGCAGGCCGCCGCCAAGGCCCTTGGCCGAAGCAACAATATCGGGCACGATACCCTCGTGCTCGAAGGCCCACATCGTGCCGGTGCGCCCGACGCCGCTCTGCACTTCGTCGGCAATCAGCATAATCCCGTGGCGATCGCAGATCTCGCGCAGCTTGCGTAGCGAACCCGCCGGCGGCACAATATAACCACCCTCACCCTGGATCGGCTCGACAACAATTGCGGCGACCTCCTCCGGCGGACAGGTGGTCTGAAACAACGTTCGCTCGATCATGTCCAGGCAAGCGATGTCGCAGCTGGGATGGGTGAGATTGATCGGGCAGCGGTAGCAGTTGGGGTAAAATGTGTGAAACACACCGGGCAGCAATGGGAAGAAGCCCTTGCGCTGCTTCGGCTTGGAGGCCGTGATCGAGAGGCTGCCGTAACTGCGCCCGTGAAATGAGCTGTAGAAGCCGATCACATTCTGACGCCCAGTGACGTAACGGGCCAGCTTTACGCTGGCTTCGATCGACTCGGTGCCACTGTTGGTAAAAAAGACCTGCCAGCCCGCACCGCCAGGCATCAGGCTCACCAGCTTTTCGGCGGCGGCCACCATCGGCTCATTGTAAAAATCGGTGCCGGCGATATGGGTGAAGCGGGTAACTTGCTCCTGGGCTACCTTCACCAGGCGCGGATGGCTGTGGCCGGCGGCTAGTACGGCAATCCCGGCGCACATATCCAGGTAACGCTGCCCGTCAACATCCCAGATCTCACAACCAAGCCCGTGATCGACAACCAGTGGGTAAACCCGACCCATCGGCGCCATCACATGGCCATCGCGTTCGACAATTGCCCGCGCCTTGGGGCCGGGGACATCTTCCGGCATGTAGGCAGGGCCATAGGTGCCATAGGTGATGTTGTCGGTGGGGGTGCTCATTTGGTGCTCCTTCGGCTTTGCGCCGCCATTGGCGCTTTTGCGCATCAATATGCGGTATTGTAGCCGAGCGCCCATCCCCCGTCAAGGCAGCGCTACAATGCGGCACCGCTGCGCTGCCCAAATGACTCGACCAGATTTAGCCCCAACCGCTCGGCGAGGAAATCGCCCAGGGCGGCAATATCGGGGAACCCGATCACCTGTTCGTCTTCGCCGTCGCGCAGGGCCAGACGCCAGAGCCGTCCGAGTCGTTCGTCCTGCCAGATCCGCACCCCATCCCGCAACACGATCATCTTCGAGTCGCTCATTTTCATCGCCTCCGTGATATGATTCATTTTTAGATCACTGAGCAGAACAGGAGAACCACTGACGGCACTGAACCGGGTGGGACGCTCCGCTCGCGCCAACGTTAGACAGGTAATGGTTCTGCCCACGCTATCGGGACAGTTCGCACAGGAGAACCACTGACGGCACTGAACCGGGTGGGACGCTCCGCTCGCGCCAAGGTTAGACAGGTGCAGTTACAAATTCTTCGAGCCGGCGATTGCTGGACGGTCAGACTGTGTATAGCGTAAGTCGTGCCAGTAATGCGTCGGATTAGTGATGGATCTTTTGCCTTTGCATGTACTTAGACGTTGCAAACGGTTTTTTGGTTCTACCACGTTGATGAGAGTAGAATGAGACGTTTGATCAGGAAGCCGGCGGCAGGAAGCCGGCGGATAAAGACGACTGGATCAGCTTGCCGATCGATCTACTGCGAGCAGCGACCGCATGCCCAAAGAAAGTGATCTCGTGTCCAGCATCGTTGCGTGTGAACCCACAGCTTCAACTACCTCAGCGCTGCCGTTAACAGGAGATGCGGCAGGGCTCTATCACGCTGTGGCGCAACGCCTTGGGCCGGCGCCGCAGGATGCCGCGCCCTGGAGCGCCCTGGCGCAGCGAATTGACATTCGGCAGTACAAGCCTACCCGCATCGTTGGCGTAGCGGAGGAGTTGCTGGACGAAGGCGGGCCGATGCTTACGGCGCTGCGCAGCCCGACTGGGAGCTACCTCTACCTCACGCCTGTTGAGCGCGAGTTGTGGCATTTAATGGATGGGACGCGCACAGTGGCCGAACTAGCCACGCTCGGTTTTATGCGCTTCCAGCAATTGGTGCTCGTGCCCGAACTGGTGCAGAATTTGCGTGCCCAGGGCTTTCTCACCGATCCGCCGGTGCAGCTCTATAGCGGCCTGCGTACACGGCTCGATCAGGCCAGCGTCGGTGGGTTTGGCCAGCGGATGGTGGCGTTGCTGCACAACCGCATCTTTGCGTTGGAAGGCGTCGATGGTGGACTTGGCGTGATCTACCGCTTTGGCGGGCGCTTCCTTTTTACGCGCTTTTTTCTCGGTGTATTGCTGCTGATCAGCCTGATTGGACTCAGTTGCTTTGCGTTGATCACCGCTGGGCGCGGCCCCGATTACAGTGTCCTTGCGGCGGGCAATGTTGTTACAGGTCTGATTGGTTTGTGGGCGGCGCTAATTGTTTCGTTTGTGCTGCACGAGTTGGCCCACGCTCTGGCGATGAAGCATTTTGGGCGGCACGTGCCGCGCGCCGGGCTGATGCTCTACTATGGCATGCCTGCCGCGTTCGTCGATACAAGTGATATCTGGCTGGCCCGGCGCCGGGCGCGCATCCTTGTCTCGCTGGCCGGGCCGCTGTGCGATCTTTTTGTCGGCTCGATTGCTGCGGTCCTGGCCTTCAGTTTGCCGCCCAGCGACATTGGCGCCGGCGCGTACAAGTTGGCGCTGGCAGCTTATTTGGCGGCACTGTTCAACCTGAACCCGCTGCTCGAACTCGACGGTTATTTCATGCTGTCCGACTGGTTACGCCTGCCGAATTTGCGGCGGCGCGCCCTGGCTTTTGTCGGCGGGCCGCTCTGGGTGAAGTTGCGCCATAGCGATGGGCCATTAACGACAGCGCAGACCCGCCAGGCCTGGCCGGCCCGGTTGCTGGCCCGCTTGCGCGGATTGCCGCGTGAGGAGCAGATTTTCACGCTTTATGGGTTGCTAACGGCGGCCTACACAGTGTTCGCAGTGCTGCTGGCCTTCTTCTTCTGGCAAAATCAGTTGCTCGGTGTGTTGCGCGATCTGTGGGTGGCCGGCCTGCTGGGCCGGTTGGCGGCGCTGCTCTTGGGTGTGGGGATCATCGCGCCGTTGGTTTTAGGCCTCCTGTTTGCAGCCTGGGCGGGGGTGCGCGGTGCGGCCACCTGGGTGGAACGGCGCGGCTATGGCAGTAGCCCCGGCCTGGTTGCGCTGGCTGGCGCCATGCTCGCGATCGCGCTTACGGCCCTGCCGTTGCGCTATGGTCTGCGCATCGAGACTGCACTGATCACCCCATTGCTCTGGCTCACGGCGCTCGTGGCCCAACTTAAACTCCAGCGCGACTATCAAGGAGCGCGTCTCGAACGCGCCCTCGATTGTTTCTTGATCGTCACCGTGATCGAACTGATTGCGCAGGGCGGTTATTTGCTGCATCCGGCCTGGGCGACGCTCTGGGCCGGCATGGAGATTGTTGGTTTTGTGCTGCTCGGTTATGCGGCATTTGTGGCCCTGCTTGATGTTGACTTGCAACAGGCGCGTACGGCTGAACTGAGCGTGACGGCGGTAATGTTGGGCCTGGCTTTTCTGGCCGGCGGCCTCACAATCGGTGTGATCCAGGCCGCGCAACCCGACGCCGCCTTTTTGCTCATTGTTGTCGCTGCGGCACCGATCTACGGCAGTATGGTGGCGCTGGCGATGCTGCTGCCGCAGTTGATCGGCCTACGCGACTCGCGGCTTTTCTGGAGCTGGATTTTACTCTGGATCGGCATTGCCGCTCAGACCGTCGCTTACTTGCTTGAACTGTTACCGGCCTGGCGCAACAAGCGCAGGCGCGCCTCACGCGCATCGC
>JBBRUG010000237.1:0-9649 GCA_038247995.1 Chloroflexales bacterium
TCACCCGCACGCCGTCGCCGACGCGGACGCCAACATTGACGCGCACGCCGTCACCGACGCGGACGCCAACATTGACGCGCACGCCGTCACCGACGCGGACGCCGACCGTGACGCGCACGCCGTCGCCGACGCGGACGCCGACCGTGACGCGCACAGCGTTAACTGAACCTGCTTCCGGCTCAAGCGACGCCTCTGCAGTTCTAATCTCGGAATCTGCTGGCGTACCTTCCGCTTCCAGTGCGGCGCCCCTGGATGCGCAATCAATCACACCAGCGTTACAGCGCCTCCCCGATACATTGCGTGAAGCGGCTTCTACCCCTGCGCCAACCTATCGCGCCGCGCCGGGCAGGACCTACGAGTTGATTATGCTTCAGCCCTCCGCGACGAATCTGCCGGAGGCGCTGGTCATCGAGCCAATCGCTGATCTAGCTGAACCAAGTGCAATGCCTGTCACTGCTGAGCAGCCGATCTGGCCGTTTATTGGTGGCGGTGTGCTGCTGGTTGCCGCAGGCGCGCTGTTCGTTGGCGGACGTACACCCACCGCGTCCGAAGAAGACCCAGAGGGTGTGCTATAATCACCAGCACGGACTGACTAAGATGTAATCTTGAGACCATAGCCTGAAAGGAGCCTCGCCATGGCCAACCTCGAGACGCTGATCAAGGAGCGTTTGGCGCATAATAGCTGGGGTCTCCTCGGTAATCAGGGCTATGTGTTGGGCATTGATCTCGGTAGTTATGGGCTGCGCGCAACCTTACTCGACCTGAGTGGCCAGCATTTGAACTTTGCCAATCAGGACATGGCCGGCAGCACACCCGATGAAATTGTCGAGCATGCGATCGGTCTGGCGCGTAACCTGCTAACGCAGCACAATGTTACTGATGACCGCCTGGTGCGCGTAGGTGTCGGTTTCAATGGGCCGCTGGATTTACGCCACGGGACGGTACGGCTCTCGCCACGCATGCCGGGCTGGGAGAATTACCCGCTCCAGGAGCGTTTCGAGCAGGCGTTCGACGCGGTGACGTTGATCGATAATGACGCTAATTTGATTGCGCTGGCTGAGGCGACATTTGGGGTTGGTGAGGGTCGCCAGAACCTCTTCTACATGCATTTGAGCAGTGGTGTCGGTGGCGGTGCTGTGCTGAATGGTCGGCTGTACCACGGTGGCGCGTCGATGGCCGGCGAGATCGGTCATGCCGTGGTTGGGCGCGGCTGGGACGGCAATGGACGCCCGGAAACGCTCGAAGAGTTGGCGTCGATCTCAGGTTTGCTCCACCGCGCCGAACAACTTGGCCTGGATACACGCAAACTCGAAGACATCTTTGCTGCTACCCCGATTGGCAAGCAGATCGTTCACGAACAGGTTGATCTGCTGGCAACCCGAATCGCTCAGATTATTGCGCTCCTCGACCCGGAGATGGTTGTGCTCGGCGGCATTGTCGTGCGTATCGGCGGTGAGCCGTTGGTGCAGGCGATTGCTGCCAAAGTCAACGACTTCATCGCCCCGCAATTCGCCCGCCCGGTTCCGGTTGTCGCGGCTAGCCTCGGCCCCGATAGTGTGACGATTGGCGCGCTGGCCCTGGCCCTCGACAGCCTCGCCGACTAAACCATACCTGTCTACCAACGGAAAGGCGGGTCGCGGCCCGCCCTTCCGCCACTGCCTAAGCGCGCTCCCACGCCACAAGATCGCCCTCACGAACTTCTCCCGCGCTGATTACCCGTGCATACAACCGACTCCAGCCGGGGTGCGTTTTTTGCGACATCCGGCCGAATGTACCATTGGTAAATGATGCAGCGATAGTTCGACACGGGGCCGCGTAACCGGTAATCTCAAGTTCCACCCAGTCACCCACCATCAGCCGATCGCCGACGCTGATCGCCGCCCAGTCCAGTCCGCTTACGGTCAGATTCTCGCCGGTGCTTCCCGGCGCAATCGGATGGCCTTCCCGGCGCAGCGCTTCGATCCGTTCGAGCGCAAAGATCGCGACGGCGCGCTGCGGCCCGCCGTGATGCCGGCGATCGTTTTGTTTGTCGCCTTGTACCCCAAGCGGTGTAATCTCGGCGCCAGGAACAGCGGATTTGGGCACCCCGCCCTGTGGATTGACATTTACCTGAACCAGGCGCCCGAGCGTACGCTGTATGGTCATAACGGCTCCTCAGCAATAGCATTCCTGTACGAATGCCTGTATGATACAGTCAGCTAACGTGGGCGTTGCGGCCCTGGTTTCCCCCTCTGGTGCAATGACGCACCCCGAGAGGTAGTGCATGAATGAACCTGAGATCCGCCCTCCACTGACGTCGCTGATCGACGACACTCCCCGTGGCGTCAGCCTGCCCGCCCCTTCACTCACCCCAACCGGTATTGTAACCACTGCGGCGCGCATCAGCGCGGCTGTGCTTGGCGTGGGCGTCTTTATTGTCGCGCTTGAATTGCTGAAAACCGGCGCTGCTGGGTATGGGCAGCAATTCATTGGTTTGCTGAACATCACTACGCCACTCAACACACTCGGTTTCGGCTGGTTGCTGGCCTACATGTTCCTCAGCGGCTCACCGGTTGCGGCGGTCGCCGTCTCTTTTTTCGCCGCCGGCACCATCGATGCGTTGCAAACCTTCACGATGATCACCGGCTCGCGGCTGGGCGCATCGTTTATTGTGCTGTTTGTCGGGTTTCTCTATTATCTACGCGGGCATAAACGCTCGGCCAGCATTGCGATTGGCGTACTCGCGTTGCTCACCACGGCGGCGATCTACCTGCCGGCGTTGGCGCTCGGCGCCTGGCTGATCAGCCGCGACACGTTCGGTCTGCTTACGCTTGATGCTCCAGCACCCCTGCGCTCATTGCTTGAACCACTAATCGATCCGATCATCAACCTGGCCACTGCCTATCTGCCCGATTGGGCGCTGCTTCCCGGCGGTGCGCTTGTTTTGTTGTTGGCGTTCCAACTGCTCGACCGGGCGCTGCCGAACCTCGACGGCGAGCCGAGTACGTTACGCCGCATCGACCGGGTGATCGCCAATCCGCTGGCGATGTTCCTCCTCGGCGCGGCAATCACCTCGATGACGCTCTCGGTGTCGGTGTCGCTGTCGATTCTGGTGCCGCTGGCGACGCGCGGGTTGGTGCGCCGCGAGAATAGCGTGCCCTACATTATGGGCGCGAATATCACCACCTTCATCGATACGTTGGTGGCGGCATTGCTCGTGGGCGGCCCGGCCGCATTTACGATTGTGCTGATCGAGATGTTGAGCGTAACCGTGCTCTCGTTGGCTGTGCTGGCGTTCGCGTATAAGCCGTTTGAACGGGGCATGCTGCACGCCCAGGAATGGGTGACGCGCTCAAATCGCACGCTGGCGATCTTCCTGGGGGTGATTCTGCTGATCCCGGTGCTGTTATTGGTCGTTTGAAAGCGATCAGGCAGCATCGGGTTACCCGTTCAGCTTCTTACTGACTAACCGCAGCCTCCAGCAGCAGATCGCGGGCAACCAGGAGTTGCGGATCGTCCTGGAGGTCGAAGCGCCACCACTCGACATCAACCACGCGGTCGGGCAGCGCGCCGCGCTCTTCGATCAGCGTGCCGTCGGGCAGTTTGTAGGCCACCTGCGCCAGCAGCAGGCGCGAGCCGTCGTCGTAGCTATAGCTGAAGAGGTTTTCGGTGTTGCCCGCACTCGGTAAGCCAACCAGCGTGGCCCGCCCGAGCACCTGCATACCGGCGGCGAACATCTCGGCGGCACTGGCCGATTCGTCACCAATCAAGACGGCAATTGGCACATCGGCCATGCCGGGGATCGTCTGACCGGTAGGGATTATCTGGTCGGTGCTCTCGGTACGCCCGCTTGTGCTGCCGATCGAGCCACCGTCGTGGAAGAGCGCGATCGTGTTGCGCATCAGGTGTACATAGCCGCCCGAGTTGCCGCGCACATCGATGATCAGGCCTTGCAAATCACCTTCGGCCAATAATCCTTCGACGGCCTCGCGCACCTTCGTATCCAGCGCATCAACATAAAAACTGGGAATGTCGATATAGCCGATCCCATCGGCGAGGCGCTGCACCGTAACCTGATTAAATACATCGTACGGGATGACGGCGCGGAACACTTCAACCTCGCGATCAGGTTCGCCTGCCGTGCGTACGGTCAGCAACACCGTTGTGCCGGGATCGCCGCGCACCATGCCCACGGGGCCGCTCGGGCCGAAGGCTTCCGTGTCGGTGAAGGCGATCCCGTTCACGGCGATAATCAGATCGCGGGGCAGGATGCCGGCCTGGGCCGCCGGGCTGTTCGGTGCCAGATTGAGCACCAATCCGCCCTCTTCAACGGTGCGAATCGTCGCGCCGATGCCGCCGTAACGCCGGTTGCCGGCGAACTCGGCCTGTTGGGCCGCTACGTCCTGGGGGGTCTCGAAGCGCGAATGATCGTCGGCGAGGCGCTCGATCATTTCGCGCATCACGACATAAAATTCGTCGGGCGTTGTAGCGGCGCGCACCCGCGGTTCAAGCTCGGCGCGCACGGCGTCCCAATCATTGCCGCGAAAATCTTCGTAGAGATACCGGTCGCGCACCGTCTCCCAGACTTCGTTGAAGATCGCAAGTTGCTGTTCGGCGGCGAGCGGCGCCAGAGTCGGCGTCGGATCGAGCGGCTCGAAGGTCGGGCTGGGCGTGAGGGTTGGTTCAGGGCTGGGTGTGCTTGTGCTGGTCGGTACGAGCGTGGCCGTCGCACGCGGCAGCGGGCTCGGAGCGGCTTGCGCTGTTGCGCTGGGTACAGCGACGGCGACCGGACTCGGCGCCTGAGCGGCAGGCGCACGCAGATCGGGAACACATCCAGCCAGAATCAGGGTGAATGCCACTAGGCAAAGGCGGCGCACAAATCGAATCATAGGTGTATCATACCATTACCGACTGTGCCCATGCCAGAAACCAGGAGTCCTCAATGTTGCGGACCCACGCTATCGATGGCGAGTTCTTACAACGCGAGCTTGAACGCAAAGATCGTGAACTGGATCTGATCGCCGACATTAGCGCGCTGATCGGGCGGGCGCAGCCCTTGCGCAGCGTGCTCGACGCGATTGCCGCCCGCGTCGCCGATCTGCTCAGTACACCATGCTGCGCGATTCTGCTGCTGACCCTTGACGAGCGCCAGATCACGATCGAAGGCGCCTCAGGTTTAACCGAGGCGTATATTGCGATGGTCAATCGCTATGGCATGGCCGCCAACGACGTGGCGGGCCTGCCGAGTGCAAGTGTCTGCCGCAGTGGCCGACCGATGATCTGGGAAGACTTGCTCAGTGATCCGACGCTGGCGCATCTGCACGCGGCGCAGCGTGATCAGGGCTTGCACTCGATGATCGCCGTGCCGCTGTTCGGCCCACGCGGCGTGATTGGCACGCTCAATTGTTACCATACTCAGCCGCACCATTTCGGCGCCGACGACCAGCACGTACTGACCACGATTGGCAACCACGCGGCGGTGGCGATTGCCAATGCGCGCCTGATCGACCAGTTGAACGCCAGCGTACGTCGGCTGAGCGAGATGAACGAAGTGATCCAGCGCCAGCATACGATCCTGCGCCGCTCCGACGACATCCACCGCCAACTAACGACACTGGTGCTTGAAGAGCCGGGGCTTGAGGCGGTAGTGGCGACACTGGCCGATTTGTTGCGCTGCGGCGTGAGCCTCTACGATCCGTTCTTGCGTCTGCTTACTGCGGCTCCGCCACCCACAAGTGCCGATCTTGCCGCTGTAACGCTCGATCCGCGCCTGCTCGCCGGCGGGGCGCTCAATGGTAGTCGGCGCGCGATCGTCCACCTGCCGGACGGCCCATACACAAGCGCTGCGGCGGCGGTATACCCGATTGTTGCGCGCGATCAGACCTTTGGTTACCTGATTGTGCCGGAAGCGGTGGTGCAGAACGGCGAGATCGAGCAGCGCGCGGTGGAGCACGCCGCCGTGGTTTGTGGGCGCGAATTGCTGCATCAGCGGCTGGTGCAGGAGGTCGAGCGGCGGCAGATGGGCGTCTTGCTGGATACGTTGCTGGCCGGACAACCGAGTAGTACGGCGGAGATCCAGCGTCATGCCGCGCATCTGGGGTTGCACCTGGAACGGAATGTGCGCCTGATGTTGATCGCCCTCGACTGTGCGGCGCGCGACGCCCTCGATCGCACGGCGCAATTGCCGGCGCTGGTTACAACTGTGCTGCACCAACATTGCCCGCGAGCGTTGGTGGTGCCCCGCGGCGCGCATACCCTGGCGCTGCTCGTGGGGGTTGCAGCCGGTGAACCGGCCGCGCTTTGCGCATCGTTGCAGGACGCCGTTGCGCAGGCGCTCGCAGGTGCGACCATTAGCATTGCGCTCAGCAGCCTGGCCGAACGACCCGACGACCTGGCGCGGGCGTATAGCGAGGTGCAAGAGACAATGACCGTGCTCCAGCATCTCGCGGTTACCAACTACGTGCTGCGTGCAGACGCGCTCGGTATTTGCGGCCTGATCATCCGCAGCACTGCCCGCGAGGATTTGGTGCGCGTGGCGCGGCGGCGGCTCGACCCATTGGCGGACTACCAGCGGCGGCGCGGCGTTGACCTTGTGGCCACGCTCGAATGTTATCTGCGGGTCGGCTGTAGCCCGCAGCGTACGGCAACGGCGCTGTTCATCCATCCCAACACGGTGAAACATCGGCTGAGCTTGATTGGTGAGTTGACCAATACCGATCTGGGCGATACGCGGATGCTGCTCGAATTTCAACTGGCGTTGCTCGTCGGCCGCCTAGTGGGGCCGTAAAGCCGCTTTCCCGTTTCCCCGCTTTCCCGTTTGCAATGGATTGGCTTTTCCACCTATGAACTGCCGATTGGATCAGGCGTTCCGCCAATGACATTTGCTGCTGTGACTGTTATGCTAATCATATCCCCAAGATATTAATTAGATCCGAGTCTTGTCAATGAGGACGAGCGCAATGGAAGTTCTGCGTATCGACCATGTCGCCCTGGTAGTTCAAGATGTTGACCGTGCGCGGCGGTTCTATGCCGACGTGCTGCTTCTGGAAGAAATTCCCCGTCCCAAAAGTTTCACCTTCCCCGGCGCCTGGTTTCGGCGCGGCCGCTTCGAGATTCACCTCATTGGTGAGGCCGAGGAGGGCCGTGCAGCCACGTTGCAACCCACCTACTACGAGCGCGAAGTGCGCCGTGGTTACCTGCCCCACCTTGCCTTTGAAGTGGCTAGCCTGGATGCCGCCCGCATCCATCTGGCGCAGTTGCACATCCCAATTGTCGGCGGGCCACAAGCGCGCGGCGATGAGGTGATGCAATTGTACATCCGCGATCCCGATGGCTACATCATTGAGATTTTCGACCGTAGCGCTGCCTGAACCGAAAGAAGGAGGATCGTTATGGCCCGGCGCCTGATCGATCTGACGCAGCCGATCTTCGAGGGCATGGTGCTCTGGACGGGCCACCCGCCAACGAAGATTGTTGTCCACGCGACCCACGCAGAAACGGCGGCCCTTTTTGAACCACCCTACAGTTTCACTGCCGAAACGATCACCCTGACCACCCACGCCGGCACGCACACCGACTCGGTCAGCCATGTCGATCCGCGCCCGGAGGCGCCCAGCATCGAGCAGATCCCTTTGGAATGGTGCTACACCTCGGCGATCTGCCTGGATCTGGCCCATCTGCCGCCGCGCACGCTCTATAGTGTCGCCGATATTGAAGCGGCACTGGCGCGGCACAACCTCAGCATCAGGCCGGGCGATACACTGCTGATGCATTCCGGCCACTATGCGCGCACCCGCGATACGCCGGCTTACGCCAGCGAATATGCTGGGCTAAGCCGGGAAGCGGCCGAGTATATCTATGGCGCGGGTGTAATCAACGTCGGCGCCGAAGCGCCAAGCATCGATGTCGCCGGGACGACCAGTTACCCCGCTCATCTGGTCTGTCGCGAACTTCAGCGGCTCAACACGGAGAATCTGGCTGATCTGAGCGCCGTAGCCGGGCGTCGTTTCGACTATATCGGGCTGCCCCTGCCGATTCGGGCCGGGAGCGGTTCGCCGATCCGCGCAATTGCCGTGTTAGAGGAGGAATGATGAAACCAGCCCCCTTCCGCTATTTCGCCCCCCGCAGCCTCGATGAGGCGGTGACCCTGCTTGGCGAACACGCCGGCGACGGACGGATTCTCGCCGGTGGCCAGAGTCTGGTGCCGCTGATGAATATGCGCCTCGCCACGCCCACGGCCCTGATCGATATCAATCGGATCGCCGACCTCGCCTATGTCCGCGCCAATGGCGATGGCCTGCATATCGGTGCGCTTACGCGTGACGCCCAACTGAGCGCTTCTGAAGCGGCGCACAGCCTGGTGATGCTCACTGAAGCGGCGGCGTGTATCGGCCACCCGGCGATTCGTAATCGCAGCACGGTGGGCGGCAGTATTGCCCACGCCGACCCGGCGGCGGAGTTGCCGGCAGTGATGCTGGCGCTTGATGCGCAGTTTGTTACGCGTGGCCCCGGCGGTGAACGCACAATCGCGGCGGCCGACTTCTTTCAGGGTTACCTGCAAACCGCGCTCGCAGCAGACGAATTGCTGGTTGAACTACACATCCCCGGCTTGCCGGCGGGCACCGGCAGTGCGTTTCTTGAGTTCGCCCGCCGTGAGGGCGACTACGCCCTTGCCGGAGTTGCGGCGGCAATCAGCCTGGCCGCCGACGGCACGATCAGCGATGCACGCCTGGCCTTGTGCGCTGTTGGCCCGACGGCCTTGCGGGCCACGGCAGCCGAGGCGGCGTTACGCGGTCAGCGCCCGGGGCCTGAGGCATGGGCCGCCGCTGCCGAACAGGTGCGGGCGGCGATCACCGAAGCGCCCTCCGACATCCACGGCTCAGCCGACTATCGCCGCCACCTCGCGGGTGTGCTCACCCGCCGGGCGCTCGGCATCGCTGCTGAACGGGCAAAGTAAGGCCGAAGCGCGCTTCGGCCCGACACCGACCCGACCCTGGCCCGATCTCGTAAGTCCAAAGCATGCTTCGACCCAACAGGAAAAACACCAATGACCGAGATCGACTTTATCACCATCCGCCCGACGGTGAATGGCATCGCCCACCGGCTGGCGGTCGAGCCGCGCCGGCTGCTCAGTGATATGATCCGCGAAGATCTGGGCCTCACCGGCACCAATGTAGGCTGTGAGCACGGCTCGTGCGGCGCCTGCACGGTGCTCGTGAACGGCGTCAGCGTGCGCTCGTGCCTGATGTTCGCTGTGCAAACCGACGGCTGCACCGTGCAGACCGTTGAGGGCCTCAGCACGTCTGATGAACTCCACCCAATCCAGCAGGCGTTCTGGGAGCAACACGGGCTTCAGTGCGGCTTCTGCACGCCGGGTTTCCTGATGACGGCGGTTGAACTGCTTGAACAGAACCCCAACCCGAGCGACGCAGAGATTCGCCACGCGATTGCGGGCAATATCTGCCGTTGCACCGGGTACCAGCATATCGTCGATGCAATCCGCCAGGCCGCGGGTTCCCAGTCGCCAGCTTGATAGTCGGCCAGTCGGCCAGTCGGACAGTCGGCCAGTTGGACAGCCTGACAGTCGGACAGCCTGACAGTCGGCCAGCCTGACAGTCGGCCAGTCGGCCAGTCGGCCAGTCGGCCAGTCGGCCAGTCGGCCAGTCGGCCA